>NZ_QUFH01000010.1:117194-117458 GCF_003478415.1 Clostridium sp. AF27-5AA | reverse complement strand
GAGGAGCTGCCCTTAGTACGAGAGGACCGGGGTGGACTGGCCTCTGGTGTATCTGTTGAACTATCAAGTTCATGGCAGAGTAGCCAAGCCGGGACGGGATAAACGCTGAAGGCATCTAAGCGTGAAGCTATACGCAAGTAGTAAGACCCCTTGAAGACGACGAGGTAGATAGGGCAGAGGTGGAAGTGTAGTAATACATGAAGCTGACTGTTACTAATCGGTCGAGGGCTTAACCAAAAGGATATGGTTAAGGATTGGATAGGA
>NZ_QUFH01000010.1:0-117184 GCF_003478415.1 Clostridium sp. AF27-5AA | reverse complement strand
GCCGGGACGGGATAAACGCTGAAGGCATCTAAGCGTGAAGCCCCCCTCAAGATGAGATATCCCATACGCAAGTAGTAAGACCCCTTGAAGACGACGAGGTAGATAGGGCAGAGGTGGAAGTGTAGTAATACATGAAGCTGACTGTTACTAATCGGTCGAGGGCTTAACCAAAAGGATATGGTTAAGGATTGGATAGGAAAGAGGAAGTTATTTCCTGAAGGATGAAAGATAGAGAGTAGAAGAAATTCAGTGTGCAGTTTTGAAGGTATATACCTTTTGGCCCGGTGGCTCAGCTGGTTAGAGCGCCGCCCTGTCACGGCGGAGGTCGTGGGTTCGAACCCCATCCGGGTCGTTTAGATACGACTATTTCAATTCTTTGAAAAATGAATATGGACTGGTGCAGTATCGTAGATGGGGTCTTAGCTCAGCTGGGAGAGCATCTGCCTTACAAGCAGAGGGTCACAGGTTCGAGCCCTGTAGGCCCCATTGTTACCAATGTTTTATGCCGATGTGGCTCAATTGGCAGAGCAGCTGATTTGTAATCAGCAGGTTATCGGTTCGAGTCCGATCATCGGCTTTTTAAAATGGATGGGTTCCCGAGTGGCCAAAGGGGGCAGACTGTAAATCTGTTGCGTCTCGCTTCGGTGGTTCGAATCCACCTCCATCCATTATTATTTTTACAATAATGGTTGTATTTTTCCAGAAATTGTATATAATAATAGAGTAAGAATTAGCGCGGGGTGGAGCAGTCTGGAAGCTCGTCGGGCTCATAACCCGAAGGTCGCAGGTTCAAATCCTGCCCCCGCAATTTTTTTATGCAATGAGAAGTGCACAGATAAAAATATAGAAGTTAAAAACATGCTTGCATGTTTTTTAACAGATATATTTTTAGATGTATACGGCGAATGCCGTAAGCGAAAGACCGCAGGTCTTGAGCTGAGCACTTCGGACTAAAAAAAAGCGACAAGCAAACTTTTAATCCGCATAAAACCAAATAACCATTACGCCCAGATAGCTCAGTTGGTAGAGCAGAGGACTGAAAATCCTCGTGTCACTGGTTCGATTCCGGTTCTGGGCATATGGGGTATTAGCTCAGTCGGTAGAGCACTTGACTTTTAATCAAGTTGTCCGGGGTTCGAATCCCCGATGCCTCATGAAGATGAGAAGCCGTCACACTGGAGACAGTGTGGCGGTTTTTTGTGTAATAGCGAATTCCAAGGAATTTCCTATTACACAAAAAGGCACTAACGTGCCAATGATGCGCACTCACGCGAAGAAGAAATAGGAAATTTCGTTTAACATTCATGTTAAGTAAAAAAGCCATTCAGACAGGAGTCTTTCTTGAATATATAATTTCTTGTTTTCGGATATGGCAGCTGTTATAATTGATTGAAAACAGAAGCAAATAGAAAACCAAAATGGAAGTAAGAATAGAAATAGGCAAATGCAGAAATTTTAAAATGGAGAAGAAAAATGGAGCCAAACAAGATGAAACAGAAACGCCGGAAATATTTATATGCAGCGGCGGCGCTTGGCATGACGTTCCTTTTGAACTTGAGCGGATGCAGCCGCCGGTTCACGAACTATCCGGAGACAGCCGGAACGGTAGCAATCGTGGACAGTACAGAGCGGGAGGCTGTCCGAGATGAAAATGGAGAAAATCCAGATCAGCCGATTGATTTAGATAACCTGGGGGAACAGCAGTCGGCGGCAGAAATGGAAGCGTTAGCTGCGGCGGAGGCGGCGGAGCCGGGCGTGGAGGAGCCGTATCTGGACGGGGGAGAGCTTCGGCTTTTAGCGTGTGCGGATATCTGGCAGAACCTCTCCTGCGTTATGAAGACGAAGGAAGGCGCGGTGATCGTGGTAGACGGCGGTCGTGATGTCGATGCACCGCATTTGATTGAGGTTATTCAGGAGTTGGGCGGTCATGTGGATGCATGGCTTTTAACTCATCCGCACAGCGATCATGTGGGGGCGATCACGGAGATTTTAAACATGGATCCGATGCCGATCTCGATCGGTAAGGTGTATTATTCATTTCTGAATAAAGAATTTTTAGGTCAGGAGCAGGTTTCAAGACGGGATTCAGATTTGGAGTGTTATGATCGGATCACGGAAGCGATTGCGAAACTGCCGGAAGCAGAAAAATGCGGGACGCTTACGAAAGGGCAGAAGATTTCAGTGGCGGGCGCGGAGATCACAGTGATGAACGAGCCATTTGCCTGCACGGAAAATAGTTTTAATAACAGCTCGGTCGCGTACCGCGTGGAGATGGGCGGAAAACGGATCCTGTTTTTGGGTGATATGGGCTGGCAGGCAGGGGAAGATTTTCTTGCCAATCATACGCAGGAGGAACTGAAATCGGATGTGCTACAGATGGCGCACCATGGGCAGAGAGGCGTAGAAGAGGAGCTCTATCAGGAGATTTCACCGGAGGTCTGCTTATGGCCGACGCCGGACTGGCTCTGGGATAATGTGCAGGATGGCGTCGCGGGCGCTGGTTCGTATAAGACGCCGATTGTCCGTGGATGGATGGTAACATTAGGTGTGAAGAAAAATCTTTGTGTCAAGGATGGCGATCAGATACTGCGGTAGTTTTTTATAAAAGATTAAAATAAAATTTTAAAAAGTTGTTTTCAGGGAAATGAAATGCTTTTGGGATGCGGTGCAGCGGATAGAAATAAGACATGAACGAAAAAAGAGAGAAACAGAAGGAAGAAGAAAAAGTGAATAAAGACAGGAAAATGCGGTCGGAAACAATCATCCTACGTCCGGAAGTGCCGCTTTTAGAACGTTTATCCACCTATGCGGCGTCGGATGCCTACCCGTTCCACATGCCGGGCCACAAACGCCAGGTGAAAATGGGGATAACTTCCGTCCCGAATCCATTTTCGGTGGATATCACGGAGATTGATGGATTTGACAACCTGCATCATGCGGAAGATATTTTGAAAGAGTCGATGAATTCGGCGGCTGCGGTGTACGGAGCAGACCGGAGCTGGTATCTGGTGAATGGCAGTACGTGCGGGATTCTGGCGGCGATCGCGGCGGCGGTGAAGCCGGGGGAAAAAATCCTCATGGCTCGAAATTCCCACAAATCAGCGTATCACGCGGTGGTTTTAAACCAGCTGGAACCGGTATATTTATATCCGGAGGAGGTGCCGGAGTTTCAGATTCCGGGAGAGATCGAGCCAGAGCAGGTGGAACGAGCACTTTTGGAGCATCCGGAGATCCGGGCGGTGTTTGTGACTTCCCCGACCTATGAGGGGATCGTGTCGGATATCCAGGGGATTGCAGCGACGGCGCACCGGCATGGAGCGGCGCTGATTGTGGATGAGGCGCACGGCGCGCATCTGCCGTTTGGGGATGGGAACTATTTCCCGGATGGGGCGTTACAGGAGGGGGCGGACCTGGTGATCCAGAGTCTTCACAAGACGCTTCCATCTCTGACACAGACGGCGATTCTGCATCTGAAAAGCCAGATTCTGGATGCGAAGAAGGTGGAACAGTATTTATCGGTTTACCAGAGTTCCAGCCCGTCGTATATTCTGATTGCGTCGATGGAGAACTGCGTCCGGTATATGGCAGAAAAAGGAGCCGGGGAGATGGCGCGGTATGGCGCGCGATTGCGGGAACTCCGGGAAAAATTGGCGAAGCTAAAACATTTCCGGCTTCTGAAAGAGGAAATCTGTGGTGCGGCAGGTGTATATGGATATGATCCGTCAAAACTGGTGCTATTTCCAGATTTTATGACGGGAACCAGACTGGCAGAGGTTTTGCGGACAGAGTACCATCTGGAGGCGGAGATGTCGAGCGGGCGGTATGTGCTTCTGATGACTTCGTTTATGGATACGGAGGAAGGATTTTCGCGTCTGGAGCGGGCACTTTTGGAGCTGGATGCGCGGGTGGAAAAGCTGGAGGCGGAAAGTGTTGGGCTGAAAGATGCAAAACAAGGCAGGCAGGAACCGTTTTCGGGAGCACAATTGAATCAGAAACCGAACCAAGAAAATGATTCAGAAAACTATCCGCAGCAGATGTGTCTCCCCTGGCAGGCATGGCATGGGGATGGCATGCTGGTGCCGCTTGAGGAGGCGGAAGGAAGGGCGGCGCGGACATGCGTTACCATTTATCCGCCGGGGGTGCCGATGCTGATGCCGGGAGAGCGGATTGGAACAAGGGAGATCGCGCGGATCCGTGAGGATTGGAAGCTGGGACTTACGGTGGAAGGAATTTGTGAAAAATCAGACAAATTGGATTTGTGGATAGAGGTTGTTATTTAGGAAATATCAGGTATTGATTCACCAGGTTCGCACATTTACTGTGCGAACCGTACGAAAACCTTGGCTTACAAGGCAAAAATCCTTTGTTGAAGACAAATTCGCACATTTGACATAAGAAACAGAGAAAAATCGGATTTATATATACGATGGAATGCGTGTGAAAATACTGGCTGGAAAGGCATAATAGGAAGATGGGACATATATTTTACGTGATGGGAAAGAGCGCGTCCGGGAAGGACACGATCTATAAGATATTGAGAGAGCGGCTGCCGCAGATCCGGACGGTGGTGCCGTATACGACCAGACCGATCCGGGCAGGCGAGCGGGACGGTGTGGAGTATTATTTTGTGACCGGAAAAAGGCTTGCGGATTTGGAGAAACAGGGAAAGATCATTGAAAAGAGAACCTACCAGACTGTTTATGGACCGTGGAGTTATGCAACGGTGGACGATGGGCAGATCGATCTGGGATCGCATGATTATTTCATGATCGGGACGCTGGAATCGTATGAGGGAACGCGGAATTATTTCGGTGCGGATGTGCTGGTGCCGCTTTACATTGAGGTGGAGGACGGTGAACGCCTTCAGCGTGCGCTTGACCGGGAACGGCAGCAGACAGAGCCAAAGTATGCGGAGCTGTGCCGCCGTTTCCTGGCGGATGAGGCAGATTTCAGTGCCGAAAATATGGAAAAATGTGGGATCCGGGCGGAAAACCGGTTTGAAAACCGCGAGCTGGAAGCGTGTGTGGATACGTTGGTAAGGGAAATTCGGGCTCAGGGATTGGCACTTTTGGAACCGAAAGTGCCGTAAGAAAACGTGGTGGCAGCAGGAATTTGCCGTATTTAAATGCGAAGCCACGGCAAATTCCGTTACTGGGCACGTATGCGTGAACAGTAACAAATTCGGAATTTCATCGTACTAGGCAGAGGTTAAATCTTGTGTTATACTAAGATGATAGAGATTTACAAATAATAAAAGAAGGGCATGATAGAAGGGATCCCAACCGATCCATACGATTGAAACGATTTTAGAATTAAAATCCAGAGTCCAGCCCTGAAAGGAGCATCAAGATGGCAGGTTTTCACGATATTATTGGACATGAGAAGATAAAAGAGCACCTTCAGAAGGCGATCGGGTATCAGAGAGTTTCACATGCCTACATATTGTCGGGCGAGGAAGGAATGGGACGCAAGACGATCGCGAAGGCATTTGCCATGACGCTTTTGTGCGAGAAACATGGGACGGAGCCGTGCATGGAATGCCATTCCTGTAAGCAGTTTTTGTCGGGCAACCATCCGGATGTGATCTGGGTGACACATGAGAAACCGGCGAGCATTGGTGTCGATGATGTCCGGATTCAGATCAATGATACGGTTTCGATCCGCCCGTACAGCAGTCCATATAAGATATATCTGGTCGATGAGGCGGAGAAAATGACGGTGCAGGCGCAGAACGCTCTTTTAAAGACGATTGAGGAGCCGCCGGCCTATGCGGTGCTGGTGCTTATCACGACGAACCCGGAGGTATTTCTGCCGACGATCCTGTCCCGCTGTATCCAGTTGAAACTTCGTCCGCTCAAGGATTCGGTGGTAAGCGATTACCTGACGGAGAAAATGGGCGTTTCGGATGGTCAGGCAGATATTTATGCGGCGTTTGCGAGAGGAAATTTAGGAAAAGCGATTCATCTCGCCTCTTCGGAGGAGTTTGCACTTTTGTACCGAGAGGTGCTGACGCTGCTTAAAAATATCAAGGACATGGATATTCCGATGCTTCTGGATTATATCCGCAAGCTGCAGGAGGACAATCTGGATCTGTATGAGTGCCTGGATTTCATGCAGCTCTGGTACAGGGATATTCTGATGTTTAAGGTCACAAAGGACATGAATTCGCTGATCTTTAAGGAGGAGTATTCAGCGGTCAGCAGTTGCTGCCAGAAGAGTTCCTATGAGGGGCTGGAAGAGATATTGAGTGCGATTGAAAAGGCAAAAGTCCGGCTGAATGCTAACGTCAACACCGATTTGGCGCTGGAGCTGATGCTTTTGACGATGAAGGAGAATTAAATTTATGATAAAGGTAATCGGAGTCCGGTTCCGCAAGGCCGGAAAGGTATATTACTTCGATCCGGCGCAGATGGAAATCAAGATGGGCGACCATGTGATCGTGGAGACCGCCCGCGGAATCGAGTTCGGAGAGGTGGTTCTTGGCGTCCGCGAGGTGGATGAGAAGAAGGTGATCCAGCCGCTGAAATCGGTCATTCGTATGGCGACGAAGAATGACGAGGAGCTGGAACGGAAGAATAAAGAAAAAGAGCATGAGGCATTCCAGATCTGTCAGGAAAAGATCCGCAAGCATGAATTGCAGATGAAGCTGATCGATGCAGAATACACCTTTGATAACAATAAGCTGCTGTTTTATTTTACGGCGGATGGAAGAATCGATTTCCGTGAGCTTGTCAAGGATCTGGCGGCGGTCTTTAAGACGCGGATCGAGCTGCGCCAGATTGGCGTCCGGGATGAGACGAAGATTTTGGGTGGCGTCGGTATCTGTGGTCGTCCGCTCTGTTGTCATTCATATTTATCGGAGTTTATTCCGGTTTCAATTAAGATGGCAAAAGAGCAGAACCTGTCCTTAAATCCGACGAAGATTTCGGGTGTGTGCGGTCGTCTGATGTGCTGCCTGAAATACGAGGAAGAGACGTATGAGGATCTGAACAGCCATCTGCCGAGTGTCGGCGATTACGTCACAACGGATGACGGGCTGAAAGGCGAGGTTCACAGCGTCAGCGTCCTGCGCCAGCAGGTAAAGGTGGTTGTGACGGTAGGACGGGATGAGAAGGAGATCCGTGATTACCGTGTGGATCAGCTCAAGTTTAAGCCGAAGCGCCGCCGTGACAGGGGAAATGTCAACGATGCGGAGCTGAAAGCGCTGGAGGCACTGGAGAAAAAGGAAGGAAAGTCGAAGCTGGATGATAATTAAAGAGGGCGAGCGGATCGATGAACTGCAGCGGAACGGATACCGGATCATCCAGAAGACGAACGGGTTCTGTTTTGGCATGGACGCGGTGCTTTTGTCCGGGTTTGCATCGGTGAAGCCGGGCGAGAAAGCGCTTGATCTGGGAACGGGAACTGGTATTATCCCGATTCTTCTGGAGGCAAAGACGGAAGGAAGCCATTTTACAGGTCTGGAGATCCAGGCGGAGATGGCGGAGATGGCATCCCGGAGTGTGGCGCTCAACAGGCTGGAAGAGAAGGTTTCGATCGTGCAGGGTGATATCAAGGAGGTTCCGACGCTGTTTGAGAAGGCATCCTTTGATGTGGTAACGACGAACCCGCCGTACATGAACGACAGCCACGGGCTGAAAAATCCCGATCTTCCCAAGGCGATTGCCCGCCATGAGGTTCTCTGCAATCTGGAGGATGTCGTGCGCGCGGCGGCTTCGGCACTTCGTCCCGGCGGACGACTCTATATGGTGCACCGTCCGAGACGGCTCATTGAGATTCTGATGGCGATGAAAAGTCAGAAATTGGAGCCGAAGCGGATGAAATTTGTCCATCCGTTTGCAGATAAAGAGGCAAATATGGTTCTCATCGAGGCGGTGCGCGGCGGCGGCGCGCTGATGACAGTGGAAAAGCCGATCATTGTGTACAAAGAGCCGGGCGTGTATACGGATGAGATTTATGATATTTACGGGTATTAATGGAATAGGAGAACGATGGAAGGAACATTATATTTGTGTGCCACGCCGATCGGCAACCTGGATGACATTACATTCCGGGTGCTGGAGACGTTAAAGCAGGTGGATCTGATTGCGGCGGAGGACACGCGGCACAGTATTAAGCTTCTGAATCATTTTGATATTCATACACCGATGACGAGCTACCATGAGTACAATAAGGTCGAGAAGGCGCGTGTGCTGGTGGAGAAGCTGAAATCGGGCATGAATATTGCCTGCATCACGGACGCCGGGACGCCGGGTATTTCGGATCCGGGCGAGGAGCTGGTGCGCCAGTGCTGCGAGGCGGGAATTAAAGTAACCGCGCTTCCAGGAGCGGTGGCGTGTGTTACGGCGCTGATTATTTCGGGACTTCCGACGAGACGGTTCTGTTTTGAGGCATTTCTTCCGACGGACAAGAAGGAGCACCAGCGGGTGCTTGCAGAGCTTCAGAATGAGACGCGCACGATTGTGCTTTACGAGGCGCCGCACCACCTTCTGCGGACGCTCACGGAGCTTTACGAGGCGCTGGGGGATAGAAAGGCGTCTATCTGCCGGGAGCTGACGAAGAAATACGAGACGGCGTTTCGGACGACGCTTTCGCAGGCGGTGGCGTATTATACGGAAAATGAGCCGAAGGGCGAGTGCGTGATCGTCATCGAGGGCAAATCCGTCCAGGAGATCGAGGCGGAGGATCAGGCGCGCTGGCAGCAGATGTCCCTGGAAGAGCATATGGAACATTATGAATCACAGGGAAACAGCCGCAAGGAAGCGATGAAGCTGGTGGCGAAGGACCGCGGGGTTTCGAAGCGGGATGTGTACCAGGCGCTGCTGGAGGCGGAAGAGGCGTAGACACAAACGGAAAGCTGAAAAATGGGTAAGTGGAGTGGCGTTGGTGGAATGCCGGGGCGCTCCGGTTTGTGCAGATAAAAGAAAAATAGAATAAGATTTGAGAAAAGAACAAACTGTACTGGTTAAAATATTTAAAAGTGTATATTTTAATCAGTACAGTTTTTGCTATAATTCCTACTAAGTTGATGCGGAAATGAATGTAAAAATACAGAATGTCAGTGAATTGTTTTTCGCAAGGCAGAATAGAAAGGCAGAAGAGGCGCTTGCCTGTGAATGATTCAGTGGATTCGGGTATTGATTGCAAGGATCGTAAGGACGCTTGGCTTACAAAGAAAAATCATATTCAACCACGGGAGGAATAAAAATGGCAGAGAATCGTTATGAACTGAATAAACAGCTGGCACAGATGTTAAAGGGCGGCGTTATCATGGATGTCACAACCCCGGAGCAGGCGAAGATCGCGGAGGCGGCAGGCGCGTGTGCGGTTATGGCGCTGGAGCGGATTCCGGCGGATATCCGGGCAGCGGGCGGTGTGTCCCGTATGAGTGACCCGAAGATGATTCGCGGCATTCAGGAGGCAGTTTCGATTCCGGTTATGGCGAAGTGCCGGATCGGTCATTTTGTGGAGGCGCAGATTCTGGAAGCGATCGAGATTGATTATATCGATGAGAGCGAGGTATTATCTCCGGCGGATGATGTGTACCATATTGACAAGACACAGTTCAAGGTTCCGTTTGTCTGCGGTGCGAGAGACCTGGGAGAGGCGCTGCGCCGGATCGAGGAAGGTGCTTCGATGATCCGTACCAAGGGCGAGCCGGGAACGGGCGATGTCGTACAGGCAGTCCGCCATATGCGTGCGATGAATTCGGAGATCCGCCGGGTTCAGAACCTGCGTGAGGATGAGCTTTACGAGGCAGCAAAACAGTTAAAAGTTCCGGTTCATCTGCTCCGCTATGTACATGACAATGGACGTCTCCCGGTTGTCAATTTCGCGGCAGGCGGCGTGGCCACCCCGGCGGATGCGGCTCTGATGATGCAGCTGGGCGCAGAGGGAGTCTTTGTTGGATCTGGTATCTTCAAGTCAGGCAATCCGGAGAAACGTGCGTCGGCGATCGTGCAGGCAGTAACGAATTACAAGGATGCAAAATTACTTGCTGCGATTTCTGAGGATCTGGGCGAGGCGATGGTTGGTATCAATGAGAATGAGATTGCGATTTTGATGGCAGAGCGGGGACAGTAAGATGGAGAAAAAACAGATAGGCGTGCTGGCGGTGCAGGGCGCGTTTGCCGAACACATTGCCATGGTACGGAGACTGGGCGCAGAGGCGTTTGAGATCCGGCAGCTTCCGGATCTGGAGCGGCCGATGGACGGACTGATTCTGCCGGGCGGCGAGAGTACCGCGATGCGTAAGCTCCTGGATGAGCTGGGGCTTTATGAGCCGCTTCGGGCAAAGATTGCGGCAGGGCTTCCGGTGTATGGAACGTGCGCGGGGCTTCTGCTTCTGGCCAAGGAGATCGAGGGCGGAACGCCGTGCTTTGCGACGATGGATGTGTCGGCGGTGCGGAATGCCTACGGGCGTCAGCTCGGAAGTTTTTACACGGAGGCTGAATTTGCCGGTCTGGGGACGATTCCGATGACTTTTATCCGCGCGCCGTACATCGCTTCGGTTCAGAAAAATGTTAAGGTGCTGGCGACAGTGGACGAAAAGATAGTCGCAGCCAGACAGGGAAACCAGTTTGCGACGGCATTTCATCCGGAATTGAATGAGGATGTGACAGTGCACCGGTATTTTCTAGAAGAAGTCTGCAAAGGAAATTAAGAGTGTAATTTGGTAGAAATTAGCGTGTGGTTGATGAAAAGTGAAACCTACTGGTAAGGGGAGCGAGAACTGCAGCCATTTAAAGCGGTCAGAATGGATGATATATTTCTGAAATGTGGGAAGATGTCATTGATTCTGACCGTTTTTTTATTTGTTTGGAAGGTGCGTTCTGTGAAAAAACAAAAAATGTACCTTGATAGGTTTCTGCGCTGAGGAAGGAAAACGCCCGGGAAAATGGCGGACTGCATGGAATTCCTATTGACAAAGTAGGAATTCCGCATTACAATCACTGATAAACCAATTAAAACAATATGAAATAAGAAAATTATATAAAAAACAAATTTGCTGATATAGCAAATAGACACAGGAGGATGACATCGTGGCTTATCAGATAGAGACAACTTGTATTTGCGGAGATCCGGAAACTTCTAAAAACCATTCTTTTGGCGCTGTTTCAGTACCGATTTACCAGACGGCGACTTTTGCTCACCCGGGTATTGGGGAATCGACCGGTCATAATTATACGCGTGAGAGCAACCCGACCAGAGACGAGCTGGAAAAGACTGTTTTGGCGCTGGAAGGAGCGGTTGATACCGTTGCCTGCACATCCGGTATGGCGGCGATCTCGCTGATGATGGAGCTGTTTGACAGTGGCAGCCATTTTGTATGTACCGAGGATCTGTATGGCGGTTCCGTCCGTATTTTTGAGGCACTGGAAAAGAAGCGCGGTTTTTCATTTTCCTATATAAATACAGCCGATGTGGAGGCGGTTGAGAAGGCGATCACGGATCAGACGAAGGCACTCTACATTGAGACACCGAGCAACCCGACGATGCAGGTGACCGATCTGGCGGAAATGAGCCGTCTGGCAACGGAGCACGGACTGCTTCTGATCGTGGACAATACCTTCCTGTCCCCGTATCTGCAGAATCCGATCGCGCAGGGCGCGGATCTGGTTGTCCACAGCGGCACGAAGTTTTTAGGCGGTCACAATGATACGCTGGCTGGATTTTTATGTACGCCGATCAAGGCGCTGGCAGAGCAGATCCGGTATCTGTTCAAGACGATCGGAAGCGGACTTTCTCCGTTTGATTCTTTCTTAGTCCTGCGCGGCATCAAGACTCTGTCAGTGCGTGTGGAACGGCAGCAGGAGAATGCGATGAAGATCGCGAGCTGGCTGAAAGAGCAGAAAAAAGTAACGGATGTCTACTATGTAGGACTTCCGGAACATCCAGGTTATGAGATCAACAAAAAACAGAGCCGTGGCGCTGGCAGCATGATTTCGTTCCGTACAGATACGGAGGAGACGGCGAGAAAGGTATTAGAGCGTGTGAAGCTCATCTCTTATGCGGAGAGTCTGGGCGGCGTGGAGTCTCTGATTACCTATCCGATGCTGCAGACACACGGCGATGTGCCGGTTGAGATCCGGGAGCGCCTTGGAATTACGGAGACATTTTTACGTCTGTCTGTCGGTATTGAAAATGTGGATGATCTGATTGCGGATCTGGAGCAGGCGTTAGCGTAAAAAGAGGGTAACTGTTCAGTAGGTCTGCGCATTTACTGCGCTGACCGTACGAAAACATGGGCCAGCAGGCAAAAATCCCATTGCCGTAGGCAATTTTTAATGGATTTTTGCGCGTGACTGTGAAGGTACTGAACAGTTACAAAAGAGGATAGATATGTCTGGTATCGGTTTTGCATGGGCAGTGGGATATGGGCATGGATGACAGGATGCCAGAGTGAAAACCGTTCATTGACAGGAACGATGGATTGGGAGGAAAATGCATGAAATACGATTTTGACAAAGTGGTGGACCGGCATGGTACCAACTGTTTAAAATATGATTTTGTCATCGAGCGAGGAAAACCAGCGGATATTTTACCGCTTTGGGTGGCTGATATGGATTTTCAGACGGCTCCGGCGATTTTAGAGCGGCTGGAAGAGACAGTAAAACATGGTATTTTCGGCTACAGTGATGGAAAAGAGGGCTATTTTGCGGCAGTCCAGAACTGGTACCGGGAGCGCTTTGGCTGGGAGACGAAACCGGAGTGGCTGGTGAAGACACCGGGCGTTGTATTCGCGCTGGCGGCGGCTGTCCGGGCGTATACAAAGGAAGGTGACGGCGTACTGCTTCAGCAGCCGGTGTACTATCCGTTTTCGGAAGTAATTACGGACAATGGGCGTAAGATTGTCAACAGCCCGCTGAAAATCACGGATGGCTATTACACGATGGATTTTGACGACCTGGAAACGAAGATCGTCGAAAATAAGGTCAAATTGTTCCTGCTTTGCAGTCCGCACAACCCGGTCGGACGTGTCTGGAGCGAGGAAGAACTGCGCCGGGGTGGCGAGATTTGCCTGCGTCACGGTGTGCTCGTGGTCAGCGATGAGATCCACAGTGATTTTACCCGCGAGGGACATCCGCACACAGTATTTGCGAAGCTGGGTGCAGAGTTTGAGCAGAACTGCCTGATCTGCACGGCACCATCTAAGACGTTCAATCTGGCGGGACTGCAGATTTCCAATATCTTTGTGCCGAACCCAGAGCTTCGGAAGAAACTCTTAAAGGAGATCGCGGCGGCAGGCTACAGCCAGGTCGGTCTGATGGGACTGGTAGCATGCCAGGCGGCGTATGAAGAGGGAGCGGAGTGGCTTGCACAGCTAAAAGCGTATCTGGAGGAGAACCGGAAGTTTGTGAAGGCGTATCTGGAAGAGCATCTGCCGGAAATCCGTCTGATCGAGCCAGAGGGAACCTACCTTCTGTGGCTGGATTTTAAAGCGCTTCATTTGAATGAAAAAGAGCTGGAACATCTGATCGTGGGCAAGGCACATCTGTGGCTGGACAGCGGCGCGATGTTCGGACCTGACGGCGAGGGCTTCGAGCGGATCAATATCGCATGCCCGCGGGCGACGGTGGAGAAAGCGCTGAAGCAGCTGGAAGCGGCGATCCGCGGATAAAATTGATTGGGTCACGAATCAGAACTCGTATAAATAAAACATGCCGCAGGCAGACTGTATCCCCCCATATAAACAGTCTGTCTGCGGCAGTTTTTTTGACTTCATAGGAATATTATTTTATGAGAACCGGAACACCGCAGTTCCATACGCCGGAAGCGGGTACGCGAAGGAGTATGGCTGTCCGTCACATTCGCTCTTGATGGAGCGGTAATGGCTGATCTTATCGCCGCGCTTGTAGTAGCCGTGTTCCTGGTCAAGCAGCAGCGTGTAGGTGCCGCGTTTCGGAACACCGACGCGGTAATCGTCGCGGTCTACCGGGGTGAAGTTGCAGATGAAGAGAAGATTCTTTTTCTGTGTTTCATCGCGGCGGATAAAGCTGAAAATACTGCGGTCTCCGTCGTTGGCGTTGATCCACTGGAAGCCGTCATACTCCTCGTCCAGGCGGTAGAGCGCCGGATATTTGTGGTAGAGCGTCAAAAGTCCTTTCACATAATTCTGGAGGTCGGCATGGAACGGCTCTTTCGTAAGGTACCAGTCGAGGGAGACTTTTTCATCCCATTCATGGAACTGACCGAAATCCTGTCCCATGAAGAGAAGTTTCTTGCCCGGATGTCCGAGCATGAAAGTGTAGCCGACTTTCAGGTTGGCAAATTTATCCTCGTATTCGCCCGGCATTTTGTTGATCATCGAGCATTTGAGGTGGACGACCTCGTCGTGCGAGAGCACCAGAATGAAGTTTTCGCTGGTGCAGTAGGTGATGCCGAAGGTCATTTTGTTGTGGTTAAATTTGCGGAAATACGGGTCGAGCTTCATGTATTCGAGGAAGTCATGCATCCAGCCCATATTCCATTTGAAGGTAAATCCAAGACCGTCCTCCTCCGGGCTCTTGGTAACGTTCGGCCAGGCGGTGGATTCCTCGGCAATGATGATGGCGCCGTCCTTCCGGCCACGGATCACGCTGTTTAAATGTTTGAAAAACTCGATGGCTTCGAGGTTTTTGTTGTCGCCATATTTATTTGGTACCCACTGTCCGTCCTGGCGTCCATAGTCTAAATAAAGCATGGAAGCGACGGCGTCCACGCGCAGACCGTCGATGTGGTATTCATCGAGCCAGTAGAGCGCGTTGGCGATCAGAAAATTGGATACCTCGTTTTTGGCATAATCAAAGACCTTGGTACCCCAGTCCGGGTGCTCGCCTTTGCGCGGGTCGGCGTACTCATAGAGCGCCTGTCCGTCGAAATCGGCAAGTCCATGTGCATCCTTCGGAAAATGCGCCGGAACCCAGTCTAGGATGACACCGATGCCTTTTTTATGTAAGTAATTGACGAAATACATAAATTCCGTCGGGGTTCCGTAGCGGGAGGTCGGGGCAAAATAGCCGGTTACCTGATAGCCCCAGGAGCCGTCATACGGATGTTCGGCGATTCCCATGAGCTCTACATGGGTGTAGCCCATTTCCAGAACATAGTCAGCCAGCTCATGCGCGGCTTCCATGTAAGTGTAATAACCGTCCTTTTCCGGGCGGTTTTTCTTTTTCCAGGATCCTAAGTGAACCTCGTAGATAGAGATGGGCGCCTTGACCGGATCGGTGCCCGCGCGCGATTCCATCCATTTGGAATCGTTCCATTTGAAGCCGCGGATATCGGCGGTCACGGAAGCGGTTCCCGGACGGTATTCTGCCGAAAATGCATATGGATCTGCCTTAAATAAAATCGTTCCCGTGTGCGTGGTGATGGCGAATTTGTAGAGCTGTCCCACGCCAAGTCCCGGTACGAAGAGCTCGTAAATGTCGCTGTCTGCGACCGGCTTCATCGGGGTTGCATCCGGATTCCAGGCGTTGAAGTCGCCGACCAGGCTGACGGCGGCTGCGTGCGGCGCCCAGACCGCGAAATAGTAGCCGTCCTGTCCGCGATATGTATAAGGGTGTGCGCCCAGCTTGTGGTAGAGCTGGTAGTGGCGGCCTTCTCCGAAGAGATACCGGTCAAGCTCGCCGATCACGCCAAGTCCCTCTGTCTTTGGTTTTTTCGATGTGGTTCGTTTAGTAGTGGAAGCTGCTTTTTTCATAAGGTTACCCCTCCGTGATTCCGAGAATAACAGCGCTGTTACCCTCTAATTCTATCTGAATTTTGTTTGTATTCTTATCGATCAAAAACGATTTTCCGGTAATCAGATCCGTAGCTTGTTCCGTTGTCGTGTGGAATGGAAGCGGAACTTGTAAATAAGCGGCGTTGTCATCGTTGTTGGCAGCGGTAAGGATCGCCTGGTGGTCACCGTGTCTGGCAAATGCGTACTGCCGGTTTGTCAGCAGAAGTTCCTGATAACGCCCACCGTGAAGCGCCGGTTCGGCGGCGTGGATGGCGGCGAGTTTCTGGATCAGAAGTGTAAGCGGTGTCACGGTGCCTGCGCTGGTATCTGTGTTTGAGTCTGTGGTGCTTGAAGTGGTCTGGCAGCAGGTGTTTGCGCCTGCGTGTATGTTTGTGCCTGTGGCGCTCGAAAAGCTCTGGCAGTTGTCATCTGTGCGGATGTCTGTGTTTTGTCCGTCGATGGTCTGCATTTCTTCTGCAAGTGGTCTCGGCGGCAGGATTTTCGGACGGAGTTCCGTATCGGAGTTGTGTCCGCGGCGTCCCTGAATGCCCCATTCACTTCCATAATAGATGGATGGAATGCCCGGAAGAGTGAACAGCAGCGTGTAAAGCGGCGCAAGATGTGCCGGATTTAACAGTTTGCTTGCGATCCGGTCTTCGTCGTGGTTGTCCACAAAGGTGTAGAGATCCCGCCCCACTGCTTCGAGGCGGCGGACATTGTGTGCCAGTTCGAAATAATTGTGGTCGTTGTGCGCGGAATAGATGCTTTTGTGCATCTCGTAGTTGGTGACGGAATGAAGCATCTGCGGATTGACCCAGCGGGCGTATTCGCCGTGGATGACTTCGCCCATCAGCCAGAATTCCGGCTTGATTTCATTTGCCAGCCGGCGCAGTTCCTGCATAAATTCAAAGGAAAGATCGCCCGCGCAGTCGAGGCGGATACCGTCGATGTCAAATTCCTGCACCCAGAAACGGACAGTGTCAAGCAGATAGTTCCGCACTTCCGGATTTCCGTGGTTTAAGCAGGGAAGCTCCCAGATGCCGTGCCAGGATTCGTAGCCGAAGGAATCGCCGAGCGGGCTGCCCCAGCCGAAATTGACGTTCCTGTACCATCCGGCGTAAGGGGACTGGTCACGGTGCGCCTGCAGGTCGCGGAAGGCGAAAAATTCGCGACCGGTGTGGTTGAATACACCGTCCACGACGACGCGGATGCCATGCTCATGGCAGCAGTCCACGAAAGATCGGAACGAGACGTTGGTCCCCAGCCGCCGGTCGATGAGCCGGAAATCGCGGGTATCATAGCCGTGCGTGGATGATTCAAACAGCGGTCCGATGTAAAGCGCGGAAATATGCAGGCTCTCTAAATAGGGAATCCACTGCATCAGTTCGTCCATGCGGGAATCGGCGGAAACGTCCCAGGTGCCATCCGCTGTCTCATCGGAGACGGGATAGGGATTGGCAAACGGTGCTCCGGTCATTCCCAGAGGATACATATGGTAAAAGATAGCTTTGTCGTACCAGGCTGTCATGAGAAAGGTCCTCCTTGTGTCGGTTAAATGGTATTTTCCTGTTGTTTAATATGTCGTAAAAGGAACTGATACCGGAGGTGTGCGGCTTTCAGTTCGTAGATATAGCAGTCAATCAGAGTCGGATCGACGACCTCTTCAAAATGGTTGAAAACGGTGTTGATCGTGCTCATGGTCTGTCGCAGTTCTGTCAGCAGCTCCGGGTCAGGGTGGGCGGAAAAAATGTCCGTGCTGGTGCTCCCGGAGCAGTGGGTGCGGTTGTGCTTCATGGTTTGATGCTCTCTTTCTGAATCCTATAAATTGGTACAACGATCAGTATATTCAGAAAATGGAAAGATATGCATCCTGGTTCAGGCGTTCATGGAAAGCACGGATTCCAGCAGATGTCCGAGCTGCATCAATTTCCGGGTGCTGTCTTCGATTGAGAGATAATAATAATTGCAGGTTCCCTCCCGGTGGACATCGATCAGCCCGGCTGTCTTTAAGATCTTCAAATGGTGGGAAACTGCCGGGCGCGACAGGCTGGTCCGTTCGGTGATCTCCCGGACGTTTAAGCCATGCGGACGGGACTGGGCGGGCAGGCTGATTTGACGGTCATTGTTCTTATCAGGCTGATTTTTGTTCACATCGTTGTTTTTTGTGCGCCCCGTGAGGGCTTCGTCCGTCAGCGCTTCGATGATCGTCAGCCGTATTTCATCGCCCAGCGCGATAAAAAGAGGCATACAGGTATGAAAATGCTGTTTGAGTTCTATTCCTTTTTTCATCGCGGCCCCTCCTTTTATAATGGTTTAAAAATTTAAACTAATAGTATTTTACCATTTTTTGTTTCGTCAGTCAATGGAAAGGAAAATGCTGGAATGGGTATTTATAGATAAAAAATAAAGAGATATTTTGGCAATTATTTTCAAATAACGAAATTGTCTAGCTAAAATAATGGGTTCAGATGCACAAAGTTTTTGAGATGTTTTTGGCGCATATTTCGGGTGTTTTGGGATTGACTTTTGACCAAAAACTGTTCATAATGGAGGAACATTCATGGATGGGTTCTTCCATCTGTCACGGGAATCCGGATTTCCCGTTGATCTATTATTAAGATTCTAAAAGTTAAGTTCAGAGAAATGTTCGATAATTTTTCAGGAATGTTTGAAGTGCATACAGGAAATGAATGGAAAAAGGTGGCGGTAAAAGCTGGCGCAGGACTGGCAGCTATCGTTTGCGGCAGGAGTTTTGAAAAGAGGACATACTGTGCAGAAATTGTTCGTTTCATGTATGCGAAAGAGAAGGAGGGGATGGATTGACCTTTTTGCTGCTGTTGTTTACTGGCGGCTGTGCGTTTTGGGATTTGAAAAAACGCCGTATTCCCAATGGGATGCTTCTGCTTGGCGGCCTGTTGTTTCTTTTGATTCGGTTTGGTCTGGGGATGAAGATGGGATATACGGCCGGATGGGGCTGGCGGCTGCCGGGATATGGGGCGGCGCTTATGATGGGGATTGGCGAGACTTGTGGATATTTGATTCGTGTCGGGAGTTTACTGATTGTCCTGTTCCCTCTGTATCTGTTTCGTATGATAGGTGCGGGGGACATCAAAATGGCAGCCGTCCTGTTTGGTGCCGCCGGGCTGCGGCAGGGCGGGCGGATTTTCCTGTGCGGGCTGGCAGCTGCCGGAATATGGTCACTTGTATTACTTATCCGGCGTGGGATTGCCAGGCAGCGGCTTACATATCTTGTGTTTTATTTGTACCGGTCCGCGCTTGGGGGAAGCGTCGAGCCGTACTATCTGGAAGCGCGGGATGGAAAAGAGGCATCTTTTTGTCTGGCACCGTGCCTGTTTCTGGGGGTGATTGGGGCGGAGCTGATTCGGTATCTGTAAGGAAAATGGCTTGTGATTAGGGAGGTGGCGGTGCGATGAAGCATATTCTGGCTGTGTATGATGTGGATCCGGTCTATGCGGCACGGTTTGCAGAGGTAGTTAACCAGAAGGAAAAAATACCGTTTGAGGTGGTGGCGTTCAGCTCGATCGAGCGGCTGCGGGCATTTGCGGCGGAACATCCGGTAAAGCTTCTGTTGTTGGGCGAGCATGTTCCGGCGGAAGAAAAGGAGTCTATCCGGGCGGAAAAGGTCATTCTTTTATCGGATAATGGGGGAAAGCCGGTTAGTCCGTCAGTTCCCTGTGTCTACAAATACCAGTCCAGCGATGCGATTGTGCGCGACGTGATGACCTGGTATGGGGAAAGCCCGGGGGATCTGCCGGAGGTGTCCGGACGGGGGCTGGCGAAGGTTTTGGGAGTGTATTCGCCGGTTGGACGGTGTTTAAAGACCTCGTTTGCCCTGACAATAGGAAAACTTCTGGCACAGGAGGAGCGGGTGCTGTATCTGAACCTGGAGGAATTTTCCGGTCTGTCGGTTTTGATGAAAGAAGAGTACAAGAGTGATTTGTCGGATCTGTTGTATTTTTACAACGGTGGAAGCTATAATTCGCTTCGTTTAAGCAGCGTTGTCCACACGATGGGGGAGTTGGACTATATTCCGCCGGTGCGCTATCCGGAGGATCTGGATCAGGCAGGAGAGGAGGCGATCGCAGGGCTTATACGGGCAATTGCCGGGGAGAGTGCGTATGATACGCTGGTAGTGGATATAGGAAGCGGGCGCAGGACGGCGCTTTCGGTAATGAAGCTGTGCCGGGTAATCTATATGCCGATCCGGGAAGATCCGGTGTCTTTGGCAAAGCTTAAGGAGCTGGAGCAGTATTTTTCACAGACAGGAAATGGCATGCTAAGGGAACGTATTAAACGCCTGAAGCTTCCGTATCACGGCAGCTTTGGACGGGGTGATTATATTGACCAGCTTTTATGGGGAGAACTGGGTGATTATGTACGGCAGCTGCTGCGGGGAAGCAGTGTGGGCGGATAATCTTCATTGTGGATTAAATTAGAAGGGGCAAAGTCTTTTGACAGGGATAAATTGAGCGGGATTTTGCCAGTCATTCTAAAGAGTAAACGGTTGTGAGAGAAACAACTGGCAGGGGGAAGTATGCAGGAGCAGAAAATGGTTTTGAGGCAGCGTCTGATGGAGCAGATGGAGAGCCGTATGCAGGTGGAGGATGAGGAACTGCGCGACCTGATCGACATGGCGATTCTGGAAGCAGCAGAAGGGGCGTATCTGCCGTTAAAAGAGCGGCTTTCTTTGAGAAAAGAGCTGTTTGATTCATTCAGACGGCTGGATATTTTGCAGGAGCTGGTCGATGATCCGACGATCACGGAGATCATGGTAAATGGCGCGGAGCACATTTTTGTCGAGCGGCAGGGGCGTGTGGAAGAATTAGAAAAGCACTTTGATTCGGTAGGGCAGCTAGAGGATCTGATTCAGCAGATTGTAAGCCGTGTCAACCGGACGGTCAATCTGGCATCCCCGATTGCGGATGCGAGACTGGAAGATGGTTCTCGTGTCCACGTGGTGCTGGCACCGGTGGCGTTAAATGGTCCGATTTTAACGATCCGGAAGTTCCCGGAACCGATCACGATGGAACGCCTGATTGAGTTAAAAAGTATCAGCCGGGAGGCAACGGCATTTTTGCAGAAAGCGGTCGAGCGGGGACTCAATATTTTTATCAGCGGCGGAACCGGATCGGGAAAAACGACGATCTTAAACGCCATGTCCGGCTATATTCCACAGGAGGACCGCGTCATTACGATCGAGGATTCGGCAGAACTTCAAATCCGCCATGTAACGAATCTTGTCAGCCTGGAAACAAGGGTAGAAAACCGGGATGGTTCGCAGGAGATTTCCATGCGCGATCTGATCCGGGCGAGTCTCCGAATGCGTCCGGACCGCATCATCGTTGGGGAGGTCCGGGGCGGCGAGGCGCTGGAAATGCTGCAGGCGATTATATGTACTATATAATAATTATATATATAACGTATATAAGGATGGAAAATATAGATTAGAGGGAGAGGCATAGGAACGATATGAACATTAAGTATAGGTTATTGTGTAAAAGGTTAATAGAGGAAAGGAAGAGAGTAGGTGTCATTCAATATTATAATGTACTGTTCATAATGGAGTTGGTGTCAGATAAAGACATATGGTCTTTAGAACAGTGGGTGAATGGTATAAATAACATATATATGAAAGATATACATAATTGGTGTAGAATACATTTTGTTAAATATCACACTATATTTGTTTACAGGAAAGAGTATCCGGTAAAAGCGAATATTTGGAATGGGTATTCATATATAAGGTGGCGGATGGAGCGGATGATGAATTTGGGATAAGATAAAATAGTGATGGACAAATACATTCGGTCAAGCAAAAGTCCGAACAGCATTTTGGCATCTGTTGAAACAGATTTATATTTTCCTCAAATAACGCTTTTGGTACTTTGTAGAAAGCAAAGTTTTTAGCATCCGATATTTTGAAATATCTGTTCACTGCATCACCTCCGTTTCTATATCGATTTGGTGCCGAAATCGGCAATTTTTTCGCTTGTACGAGCTTGAAATTCTTTGTAAGTGTTATTTATCATCTTTGATAATCGCAGCATTGTAAAAACTCCTTTCACTTATTTGGACATAGGGTGTCAAAATACACACCCTATATAATTAAGGGAATAAAAAACGGATACCATTTCCTTGATAGAAAATGATATCCCCCAATTAAAACTTCAATCAAAACATAAGTATAATATTGAGTTTTAACAATTTTCGTTGAAATTCTCAACTTAATATGGTATTATTTATTTTAGGTTTTGACATTGTAAATATTTCTGTAGATGAGGAGGTAATTATGGCTGTCTCATACAATAAATTATGGAAACTAATGATTGATAAAAATATAAACAAAACGAAATTGCGAACTGAAATTGGTATATCTTCTAATGCAATGGCTAATCTTGGAAAAAACAAGTCTGTCCAAGTGGAAGTCCTCGTAAAAATATGTAATCATCTTAATTGCACCCTAGACGATATCTTAGAAATTTTACCCAATGAGAACGAAGATAAAATTGAAGGCAAGTGATTGATATATGGAAGAAGTTAAAAGAACAGAGCTTGAAAAGAAAATAGATATATTAGAAGACGATATTGCTGATATCAGCCCGGAAATCTTGCGGCTTCTTCTCAAAGATAAGACCACAAAGAAGAATATACTGTGGTGCACAAAGGATTATGAAGCTTACGGCTATGAATTTAACGAGCGGGCTGAAATGAAAGTAGAGCTGATTACGGGTGTTTATTTTAATGTGATACAGCCACGAGCTGCAAAGTCTAAAGAGGTTCAGGAGCGAAGAATCAGAAAGAGAGCTGAAGTTTTTACTCCGTCGTGGATTTGTAATGAGCAAAATAATCAGGTTGATGAAGCGTGGTTCGGCAAACCAGATGTTTTTAATACACCAGACGGAACATACTGGATAACTGCAAAAGATAAGATTCAATTTGATGGGAAGAAAACATGGAAAAAATATGTAGACGCCAAACGTTTGGAAATTACTTGCGGAGAAGCTCCGTATCTTATAAGCAGATATGATACAACCACAGGCAAATTGATTCCCATTAATGAACGTATAGGACTGTTTGACAGAAAAATGCGTGTTATAAATGAAAACTGCAATGATAAAGACACTTGGATTAAATGGTCAATCAGAGCATTAAAGAGCGTTTACGGCTATGAATTTCAGGGGGACAGCGTACTGATTGCCCGTGAAAATCTGCTTTATGATTATATGGACTATTATGAAGAAAGATTTGGAGAGAAAACACCTCTTTCACTGTTGAAAGAAATAGCCAATATTATTGCTTGGAATATTTGGCAGATGGATGGACTTAAAGGTGTGGTGCCTTATTCGTGCCACGAAATCAAAGAAACATTTCATGCCCGGAGAAGGGGATTCAGACAGAACTGACCGCATCCCTGCAGGCGGGGGTATTCAGCCGGGAGTACCGGTTTCCGGTCAAGCTATATCCGCCGCTTCGGACGAAGCAGCAGGAAAAAGAGGCAGGTTTTAAGCGGCTGTTAAAGCAGATGGATGAGGCACAGAGAACGGAAGGGCAGCTGGTTCTGCCAAAGATGTATGAGGGGAAGAATTTATCTTACCGGGTGCGCGGAGACAGGGAATATCTGCTGTTTCCGGTGCTGGGGATTGCGGCGGCAATTCTGCTTCCTCTTTATGAAAAACAGAAGGAGAGTGAGGCGAAAAAGAAGAAAAAGCGGGAGCTGATGGAAGATTATCCGGAGATTGTGTCAAAGCTGACTGTATTTTCCGGGGCGGGGCTTCCGGTCCGCCGGGCATGGGAGCGGATTGTGCTGGAATACGAGGCGGCATGCCGGGCGGGAACACAGACGGAGCGGGCGGCATACCGGGAAATGGCAGCGGCATATCACCGGATGCAGCGCGGTGTCCCGGAACTACAGGCATATGCGGAATTTGGTGCGGGCTGCCGCCTGAGACCGTACCGGAAGCTTTCCGGGCTTTTGGAGCAGAATGTCAGAAATGGGGCAGAAGGACTTCGAAAGGCGCTGGAGACAGAGATGGAGTCGGCGTTTGAAGAAGAGAAAGCACTGGCAAGACGCCGGGGGGAAGAGGCATCTACAAAGCTGATGCTTCCATTGTTTTTGATGTTGATGATTATTATGGTGATGGTTTCAGTCCCGGCGTTTCTGGCGTTTGGGATCTGAAAAATGGGGAGAAAGGAGAAAAAGTATATGGATAAAGCGTATCTGGTAAGAGAAGTAAAATCGTTTCTGATGGACGAGGATGGTGTGGGGGTCATTGAGTTAGTGCTGATTCTGGTGGAAATATTTACCCCTTAATTTACGATATATATTATGTGGATATAGTGGAAAAAACGAAAATAGGATAACAGTATAGACAGGAGTGTGTATGAAGTATAATGACGATTATAAGGTGTATAGAATTAAATATTTTAATGTATGGTTTTATTTATTTGCTGAAACAGGGATAGATGACTATAAGATCAACATATTGGGTGAGCGTATTAGCACCGGTGTTTCGATGAAAATGAAAGATATTCATTGGTGGTGTGTCAGACAGAATATAAAGTATAGATCGAAATTCGAGTACCAAAAGGATTATCCCATACAGGCGAATCTCTGGAATTTATATTCGTATGTCCGTTTTAGGTTTGAAATCAGAAAATAAAAGCATATATATCGATGAATGTGTTGAAAAAATTAGTTATACAACTAAAATTGACATCATTGAAGAAAAATGGAGAATAACTATTGACAAATCGCGCAGGAATTGGTACAATCTTCCTGTAAAGGGGGTAAAAAGATGAATAATATAGTCTTGAAATCCTTGGCTGTTGAAAATTATGCTTCTTTTGCAGATCGGATTATGTTCACAACAGAGATAGATTCGAGTAAAAAGGAATATCTTGAAAATACATTTGAGATAGCGGATAGTAGATTCAATAAAGTTTCGATTCTCTATGGAGCGAATGGTTCAGGAAAAACTTTTTTTTGTAAGATTCTTCGTGAGGTTAAACGATTATTAGACTGGTCCCCATTAATGGCAATGAATAATTCTCAATTACTTTCTTTGCCTCAGTTTAAGGGGATGGATGCTTCAGTTACTCCATTTGTGTTTGACAATAAATATCGAAATAAACCTACAAAATTTGAGATAGAAATTGTCATTGATAAAACTACATATCACTATGAGTTTAATATTTTGGGCAAGAAAATAGAATCTGAGCTTTTAACTAAAAAGTATAGGAGGACAGAAAAGCTAATTGAAAGAACATCCTCATCGTTTAAAGATATCATTCTTCGCTCGGAATTAAAAGATTTTGAAAATAAGAAGCAGGCAGTTAAAGAGGAAGCTCTTTGTCTTCCAATTGCAGCATTGTTAAATAATAAATTAGCATCAAAAATAGTTGATGCGATTCAAGGGATACAAATTGTTAGCATGACAGCAGCGAGACTTAAGCCAACAAAATCAAAAGAGTCATTTTCGGACGAACGTCTGGAAAAATATTTAGATATTATTCAGAAAGCTGATCCGACGATACGAGATATTAAAGTATCATTTGAGGAAGAAGAACTTGCTCGACAAAAGATTGAAATTGATGATTTTGAAAATAGAGAGATTATAGCTACTAAAACAACTGTTGGTGTGGATACAGCACATGCTGTATATGAAAATGGAGAAGAAACTAGTAGTACACCAATTTCATTTTTTGCAGAGGAATCTTTAGGAACAGTAAAACTGTTTACTGCATTACCATATTTATTTGATGTTTTGGAATCAGGTGGGATACTTTTTATTGATGAGATAGAAAATGGATTACACCTTTTGTTGGCTAAAGAGATAATCAAATTATTTATAAACGAAGAAACAAACCCACATCATGCACAGCTTATATGTACATCCCATCAGCCGCTTTTAGTTTCGGGAAATTTCCGGCGAGATCAGGTATGGGTTACGAGTAAAGATAATTATGGAAAAAGTACATTACATAGGCTTAATGAGTGCAAAACTTCGCGGGCCAAGGTTAATTTGGTAAATCGGCTTTTAGAAGGGGCATTTGGATGTAACCCGGATATGTTTTTTGAAAGCTACATATAAGGAAGAAAAAGAAAAACACCGAGTTACTACCCGGTGCTCTGCAGGACGACAGAAGCAACTATCGCCAATACAGTATTAATTTGACCGTTTTTATTGTACCACGCCTGAATGATGATTGCAATATGAAATCTGTGTCCAGAAAGGTAAAAAACGCAGACTTTTCTCTGAAAATATGTTGATATAGAATAAAATTTATAATTTTTCAGATGAAAGGATGATTTTTATGAAGATTAAATACAAATACTATCGATGCCCTCGCTGTGGAAGACGTCTTATTCCAGTTACTAATCCTTCAAAATGTCCATATTGTGGATGCGTAACACAGTTAAGATAAGGGGGTATGATAATGAATAAAAATCAACATGTGGTGCCACATCCAGATGGTGGTTGGCAGGTAAAAGGAGAAGGGAATTCTCGTGCAACTGTGCGTACCGAGACTCAGAGAGAAGCGATTGAGCGTGCCCGAAGCATTGCTCAGAATCAGGGTTCCGAATTGATTATTCATCGTCTGAATGGAACAATTCGTGAAAAAGATTCTCATGGGAAGGACCCATTCCCTCCAAGAGGATAATTATATACAATTTGAAGAATGTCTATTAAAGGTATGTCATAGGCTGTAAATAAGGCTGGTGTTGGGGATTATCTCCAACGCCAGTTTTTGTTTACAGCCCGTAAAACTGGGAAGACTAGTCCTGCTTTTTGTGATAAATTGGGAAAAGAAGCATTGATGAGAGGAGAAGATTATTTGAAAATTGCCAGTTAAAAGGAAAATACTTTTTATATCAGCAACTTAAAAGGCAATCATGTTTTATTTAGTAAAGCGTGATTGCCTTTTTTGTGTTTCAAAACGGAAACTGTAAAGGAGGAAGAATACAATGATTCGATTTATGAGTGATACACCTTATGCTGGAGTGGAGCAGGAAATGCAGCATATGCTTCTATCAGCAGAGCCTGTTTCATATGGGGGGCTATGATGGAATGAAATAAATCCTGATGCGTCAGATGAATATCTCGATAAAAAGTGTGGAAGGAGTGATTTTATGGCCGTCTCAGCTGCCGCTGTGACAGCAAAACTGGTAGCGCTTACCCTCTCTGACCGGAATGGGCGGACTGTGTTTTTTTCTGTTATTGCAGCATTAGTAACCCCTGTTATTTTAATTGTCACCATGATCCTGTGCACGCTTTCTGGGACTGCAGACCATAACATTTCTGCTGTCCAGAAGTCCTTTCATGGGGGGTATTTGTCCTCAAAGGTGCCAGCAGAGTATCGGATGTACATCGAAAATATGCAGGACAGTTTTGAAAAACTGGATGGGGTGTTAAATGAAATCAATGGTATGGCAGAAGCCGAAGAAGTAGATCCCTACCAGGTAAAAGCGATTTTTTATGCCCTGTTTTTTGGTAAGGAGCACCCTCGGATGGATGAGGGGGACTACCGGGCATTCGCAGATTGTTTTGTAGAGTATGAGGAGAGAGAGGATGAAGAGGGAGAAACCTATACGGTTGCAATTCCAATCCAACAGAAACTGTATGAAAAATATGTCCCACAGGCTACCCGTGAATATATTGATGACAAGGTGGCAAGAGAAATATCCGCCAGAGAACGTACCCGGAGAGCTGATCGGACTGCGAGACGGGAGGAGTCCCAGCTGGAAGAATCAGAAATCGTATGATAACCAGAAAAAAGGAAACGGAATCCCCAGTCATCCATGACATCCCCGTGTAGCCCCCTGTGTGCCCCTGTGTCGGGCTTTGGACAGCTAGGTGGCATCGTGGTACCCATACGAGGATTTTAAGCGGTGTTGGGCAAATGTGAGAGAAGGTTATGGAAACAGCAAGAACACGGGGGAATACGGGATTCTTGAGTGGTTGGCTGGGTCGAAACGTGTGCAGGTTAAAGGGGGTATGCTGCTTTTGGCAGCCCACCCCTGGAAAACACCGACCGGCAAAGCCGTTCGGAAAATCTGGTTTGAATACTTTTGGGGAAGGCGGTCGTAAGAATGGTGCTGGATTTTTGAAAGTGGCAGAATTTTGGAGGAAATGAGAGAGATTTTGTGAATACCAGGGTTAGGAGGAAACGATGGGAAGCGAACATACGAAAGTACGTGCGGGAATTTATGTCGAAAAGGAAATCTTAAACCAGGCAGATGGTCTGTTAGAGACAGCCAATGTGCGTTCCCGGAATGAATTTGTAGCAGAAGCGCTTAAATTCTATATAGGGTATCTTCTTGCAGGAAAAGCAGAAAATTATTTTTTGCAGTCGTTGGCTTCTGTGCTTACGGGAACCATTCAGGATAGTGAGAACCGTCTGGCCAGAATGGACTTTAAGATAGCAGTGGAATTGTCCAAGCTCTCACAGGTAATTGCCTACACTCATGATGTGGATGAAGAATCTTTAAACAGGCTGCACGCAAAATGTGTTGATGAAGTGAGGCGGATCAATGGAACTGTGAAGTTTGAAGATGCGTATCATTATCAAAAGCGGGATGTGTAGATATTGTTGGAAAAGAAAAGATGGAAAGAAAATTTATATGTACTTCCCTCTGGTTGTGTGATGAATTTTCAGAAGAGATAAAATATAGATTTGTCCTTTACGATGCAACAGCTCATCGATTATAATATATAAGAAACGAATCGAGGTGTAGAATTTTGAATGAGAGAGAACAAATCATTCAACTATGGTTCAAAATGTGGCTTACACAACAGGATCTTGGTATGGATGACATTTTTGCGGAAGACGTGATTTATACTGAAAGCTGGAGTCCAAAATATAATAACCGTCAAGTTGTAAAACATTGGTTTAATGAATGGAATACACGTGGCAAGGTGATGGAGTGGAAGATCAAGCAGTTCTTTCATAAAGATAACCAGACGGTTGTAGAGTGGTATTTTAAAAATGAAATGAATAATGGGAATATAGAGGAATTTGACGGAATGTCCTTGATTGTATGGACAGCAGATAATAAAATAAAATCATTAAAGGAGTTTGGATGTAACTTAAACAGTTATAATCCTTATGAGGATAGTGATACGCCTAAATTTAGAGATGAAAAGGCGAGTTGGTTTTAATTAGAAACAGAAAAATTATATGTGTTAATCTGGCCGAGGAGGCTTGATTATAAAAGTAAAGATAAAAACGCAACGTATGCAGTGATGCATACCAGAGCCGGTAGGTAGCCCGGCCGTCCTGCATATCAGGGTAAGTAACCTGCCCCTCCGGGTTGTCCATTCTTTGCTCATTTCAATCATTAAGGAGGGATTGCCATGAGTATAAGGACAGGCAAGCTGACAGTGTTTTTTGAGGAACCATTTTGGGTAGGTATTTTTGAGAGAGTTGAAAATGGGAAACTTTCCGTTTCCAAAGTAACATTTGGAACTGAACCAAAGGACTATGAGATTTGGGAGTTTGTGCTAAAGGAATATGATCGTTTGCGATTTAGTCCATCTGTGGAGGTTACTGAAAAGGAACTAACAAAAAACCCAAAGAAGCTCCAGCGTGAAATTCATAAACAAATGTTGGATAGGGGCGTTGGAACAAAATCTCAGCAAGCACTAAAGCTGCAGCAGGAACAAAGGAAACAGCAGCGTAAGTCTAAAAGCCGGGAAGACAAATTGGCAGAAGAGAAAAAAATGTTTGATTTAAAACAAAAAAAGAAAAAAGAGAAACATCGAGGACATTAAGAATGTAATGTATTCTTACACAAAATTTGGTTTGAGGTAAACGATGGCATCAAGCAAAAATTATTTACAATTTATTTTAGAGCAGCTGTCCGAGTTGGATGAAATTACATACCGTGCTATGATGGGAGAATTTATTATTTATTATCGTGGCAAGATTATAGGAGGTATTTATGATGACAGACTGCTTGTAAAACCTACAAAGTCAGCAATTGCCTATATGACAGATTCGGTATATGAAGTACCTTATGAGGGAGCAAAAGAGATGCTGCTGGTAGAGGAGGTTGATCAGAAAGAATTTTTGACAGGACTGTTCCACGCGATGTATGATGAACTGCCGCTGCCCAAATCCAAAAAGAAAAAATAGGTATTGTGAAGGGAAAACAAATAAATGGACAAGGCAATTTTGTATATACATGGTAAAGGTGGAAATCCGAAAGAGGCAGAGTATTATAAAGCGCTCTTTGAAGAATATGATGTAATTGGTTTTGACTATTCCTCACAGTCACCTTGGGAAGCGAAAAAAGAGTTTCCCGGATTGTTTGACAACCTATGCGGAACATATGAAACGGTAACAGTGATTGCGAACAGCATTGGTGCTTTCTTTGCTATGAGTGCTTTGGCAGACAGCAAAATAGAGAAGGCATACTTTATTTCTCCGGTTGTAGACATGGAAAGATTGATTCGGAATATGATGCAGTGGGCGAATGTGACCGAAGATGACTTGCAGAAACAGAAAGAAATCCCGACATCCTTTGGAGAAACACTTTCCTGGGCTTATCTTTGTTATGTGAGGGAGCATCCTGTTACCTGGACTGTTCCAACTGTTGTGGTCAAGCTTTTTTGTAACACTTGTGGCTAAAAAAATAGTGCTTATCAATTTATGCTGCCGTCCTTGCTTCATATGGGGTTCGATAACCATTATAACTGTGTGGACGAACATGATTATAATCAACGTATGCAAATTCTTCTACCTTTTGATAGAGTGTTTCCTCTGTTGTAAACTCATACAAATTTGTGCATTCATTCTTCAAGGTATTGAAGTAACGCTCCATCGGTGCATTGTCGTACGGATATCCTGCTTTGCTCATGCTCTGTGTCACATTTACCGATTCGCAGAATTCGGTAAATGCTTTGGACGTATACTGTGAGCCCTGGTCAGAATGTAAGATAAGACCATCTTTGATTGTTGGCTGCGATTCCAGCGCTTTTCGGAGCGTCCGGATCGCAAGATCACTGGTAATGTTACGATCTGTTATGCTGGCAATCACACTCCGGTCATGCAAATCTATAATAGTGCAGTTATAGCGTACTTCATGATTTGCAAGGAACAGATAAGTGAAATCCGTGCACCATTTTCGATTGATTTCATCTGCTGTGAAATTTTGCTTCAGCTTATTATCGAATACTTTATGCGGGGTTCCATGCTCATATCCTGGTTTTTTTGGACGGACAACCGAACGGAGACCAAGCTCTGTGTTCATATATTTATGAACGGTGGTATTACTGTAAGAATAACCTTTACGCTTCAGATAGACTTTCATACTCCGATAGCCGTCAACTCCATTGTGCGAATGATATATTTCCTGAATCTGTGCTTGGACTTCGGCTTTAAGGGTATAATAATCCGCCTTCCGGTGTTTCCGGTAGTTGTAATAAGCATTTGGGCATATACCCAGCCGTCCAAGCAGCCAGCGAATGCCAAATTCATTATGATATTGTTCGATGAATCGATAAGCCTCTAATCGATTTCCTTTGCAAAGAATGCCGCCGCTTTTTTTAAGAAAAGATTCTCCTTACGAAGTTCTTCGTTTTCTCTTTTGAGTCTGAGCATCTCCTTCATGTTGTCATAATCTTCTTTGGCTTCCGGGCTTGACTGGCATTCTTTACTAAACTCGCTACACCACTTAGAAATGCTGGCTTTCGATACCCCATACTCAGCGGTGATGCTTTTGTAGGTACGACCTTCCTCTTCATGAAGACGTACTATTTTTTTCTTAAATTCGGGTGTGTAACTTTGTGGCATGATAATTACCTCTTTTCTCTATTGGATTTATTATATCTTATTAGCCACTACTGTTACAACGTTAGTATAGCACTTCAAACGCACATTCTGTATGGAGAAAAGGATAACCTGACATCGTATGAAACAATAGCTGAGTTTGCAGATAGAATCGGAGCAACACTTACAGTTATGGAAAACGGGGAGCACTGGTTTCATACGAAAGAGCAGATGGACTTTCTTTCTGACTGGATCAAGCAATGTACATGATATGTTCAAATGTTGAAACTATGTAACGGAAGAAGATGTGATAAAAAGTAAAAGGAGCCATGGTGTGTGATAAGCCATAGGTTCCTTTTTGCTTTCTAAAAAGGAGTAACATGGCAAAACTTATTTTTACTTCCCGATATTTAAAAGATGCAAAACCATCTCAGAAAGAAAATTATGTCCATTACATTGGAACGCGGAAAGGGGTAGAGAAAATTGATACAAGTAAAAAGCACCTCCCAGCAACGGTGAGTCAAAAGAAGTTAGTGCATCAGCTCCTGCAGGATTTTCCGGCGACAAAAGAAATGCTGGAGTATGAAGATTATCAAAGAAAACCAACAATCGAAAATGCCTCGGAATTTATTTCCTGTGCATTGGAACAAAATCTTGATATAGCAGCGACGCGAAAAAATTATGTGGATTATCTGGCGCATCGTCCCCGTGTAGAAAAGATTGGGGAGCATGGCCTGTTTACAGATGAGGGAGAACCGGTGGTTCTTGGACAGGTGCAGAATCAGGTGGCAGATCACAAGGGAATTGTGTGGACACATGTGATTTCCCTTCGGCGCGAGGACGCAGCCCGGTTAGGGTACGACAGTGCTGTTCAGTGGATGGCATTGCTGCGTTCCAAACGGGCAATGCTGTGTAAGCATATGAAAATTGACAGCGCCAATCTGAAATGGTACGCTGCATTTCATAATGAAAGCCATCATCCTCATGTTCATCTATTGGTGTACTCAGTAAAAGATGGAGAAGGGTATCTGACAAAGCAGTCGATTGAGGCCATGCGTTCTGAGCTGGCACATGATATTTTCCGTCAAGATTTTGCAAATATTTATGAGGAGCAGGCACAGTCTCGTATGGATTTAAAGGAACGGTCGGAAGTTGTAATGAAAACATGGATAGATGAAATACGGGCGGGGACGCTTAAGAGTTCGGAAATTGAAACCAGTATGATGCAGCTTTCTAAACGGCTGCAGAATACAGGCGGGAAAAAGGTTTATGGCTACCTGAAGAGAGATGTGAAGGATCTGGTTGATCATATCGTAGATGAGTTGGAGAAAGATGACCGGGTGTCTGCCCTGTACCGGGAATGGGGGCTATGGCAGGATGAGATTGTGAAGACCTACCGAAAACAGACGGAAGAATTACCGCCTTTATCAAAACAGCCTAAATTAAAAAGTATCAAAAATATGGTGATTGCAGAAGCATTGAGGCTTGGCAGTCATCATTTTTTGTTTGAAGAGAATGAAGATGGATACTCAGAACCAAAGGACGATTTTTTTATACAAGAACCAGATCCGGTAGCAGAGCTGACAGGGGAACTAGATTCGGACTATGCGGAGGAGGAACTCAAGCAAGAGCTTTTTCCTAATGGCAGAAAAGAAAAATCCAGTTCCAACTGGTGGACAGATGGATATATACAGGCTAGGAATTATTTGTATGGCAGCGATTCTACATTACAGGATTTTGAAAAGGCATATCAGAAGTTCCTTCAGGAAGCAGAGCAGGGGAATGGGTTTGCCATGCACGACCTTGGCCGGATGTTTGCGGATGGCTTGGGACGGGATGCGGATGTGGGGCTGGCACAGAAATGGTATGAGAAAGCATTGGAAGCATTTCTTGTAAGAGAAGAATCCGTAAAGAAAAAGGAGAAACCATATCTGCAATATCGTATTGGGAAAATGTATGCTTCTGGTTTGGGAGCAGAACAAAATTATGAAAAGGCGGCACACTGGTTTTCTCAGGCGGCTGCAATGGACCATAAGTATGCCCAGTATTCTCTGGCTGGGCTTTACCGACGGGGACGGGGGGTGGAGCAAAATGATATGCGGGCATTCTCTTTATACAGGAGTTCGGCAGAACAGGGAAATCCTTATGCCAGTCTGGAACTGGCAAAGATGTATCGGGATGGTCTTGGTACAGAGCCGGATCCCAAACTAGCAGAGAGAGGATTTCAGGATGCGTATTCCGGTTTCGTGATATTGGAAGAAAAAAGTCATGATGATAAACTGCAGTACCGAATTGGTCAGATGCTCCACACAGGAACGGGAACCGAAGCGGATGATAAGAGAGCAGCTGAATATTGGGAAAAGTCTGCCAAGCTTGGAAATACCAATGCTCAGTATGCACTCGGAAAACTCTGGCTGGAAACGGGAAGTGGAGACAGCGGCCAGGCAGTGGAATGGCTTACAAAAGCAGCAAATGCAGAGCACTCAGCTGCCCAGTATGTGTTGGGGAAATTATACCAGGATGGTGTGTATTTTAATAAAGATATGGATCAGGCCATGAAATGGTTCCGCTCTGCAGCAGAACTTGGAAATGAATATGCTGCATATCGGATGGGATGTTTGTTGCTTTTGGGGGAGGAAATACCGAAGGATGTGGAAGCGGCTGTGAAGTGGCTCAGTCTGTCAGCGGAAAAAGGAAATCCGTATGCGCAGTATCGGCTTGGAATGCTATATCTCAAGGGGGAAGAGTTTTCTCCCCAAGTGGAAGTGGCAATGAAATGGCTTCAACAGGCAGCGGAGCAGAAAAATGAATGGGCCTTTTATCAGTTAGGGAAGTTATATCTTTCAGGAGAACATGTAACGAAAAATGTGGAAACAGCAGTACATTACCTGGGACTATGTGCGGAAAAAGGAAACCAGTATGCTCAGTATGCGTTGGGAAAGTTATATCTCTGTGGCAGAGATGTTTCCCGTGATCGGGAAAAGGCAGTGGAATATCTGACAGCATCGGCAGAACAAGGAAATCTGTATGCCAGTTTTTTACTGGAACATCTGGATGCATATCAGGATCCGTCCTTGTTTCTGGCAGCAACCAGACTGCTTCATCATCTGGAAAAGCTGTTTTGCGAAGAAGTACAGAGACCAATGGAAATGAAGCGGTATCAGATTGACCGGAAACGACGCAGGAAACTGTCAGAGAAAAAGCAGGCTCAAGGACATCATAGGGATGATCAGGAGCCGGCACAAGGTATTTATTGACGAAGGAGGATGGCATGGGAGAATTTGTTTATTTTACGGAAGAACAGAAACAGAGGGCCAATGCGGTGGATCTGGAAGATTTTCTTTCCAGGCAGGGGGAAAAGCTGCTTCGTTCTGGAAGAGAAAAGCGCCTGGCCAGTGATCACAGTATTACAGTGAGGGGAAATCGATGGTATGATCACGCGACAGAAAAGGGAGGCTGTGCCATTGACTTTGTGCGGATGTTTTATAACCAGAGCTTTCCGGACGCAGTTACAATGCTGCTTAGCGGAGAACAGGGAGTTGCATACCAGGAAAGCGTGAATCAGCAACCAGAACCGAAAAAGCCATTCGTACTTCCAGAAGCGAACCAGACCATGCACCGTGCTTTTGCGTATCTGATAAAGACAAGGTGTGTGGATCCTAAAGTAGTATCTGTATTTGCAGGAAAACACATGATTTATGAAGATGTCAAATATCATAATGTTGTGTTTGTGGGTTTTGATTCAGATGGAATTCCACGCCATGCACATAAAAGGGGAGGGGAGTAGGATACAGGGAGTCATTATATTTATTTGTATAGGTTTGGGGATGTTCGCTGTAATCGGCAGTCTGGTAATGATATCAAATCATTATACCTTAAACGGAATTAAATCGAGAACGGTAGGAGACGGGCAGTATGGAACTGCACGGTTTGCAACGGAAAAGGAAATACGGGAAACGTATGCTCATGTACCATATGAACCGGAGCAATGGAGAGCAGGAAAGCGTCTACCAAAAGAGCAGGGGCTGGTAGTTGGATACAAAAAGAAAGGAAATTCCATCACAGCACTGGTAGACAGTGGAGATATTCACTGTCTCATGATCGGGGCAGCAGGAGTGGGTAAGACCGCAAACTTCTTATACCCCAATATCGAATATGCCTGTGCTTCTGGAATGAGTTTTCTCACCACAGACACGAAGGGCGATCTGTTTCGTAATTATGCAGGTATAGCCAAGGAATATTATGGCTATCGGATTTCCATTCTGGATTTACGAAATCCCACCCGTTCTGATGGCAACAATATCCTGACGCTGGTTAATAAATACATGGATGAGTATTTAAAGAATCCTGAAAATCTGGCAGCAAAGGCAAGAGCAGAGAAGTATGCAAAAATTACAGCTAAAACAATCATCTGCTCTGAAGGGGCTTCTGCCAGCAGTTATGGACAAAATGCTTTTTTCTATGATGCAGCAGAAGGTTTGCTGACTTCTGTGATTCTGTTGATTGCAGAGTATTGCCCGCCAGAGAAACGCCATATCATTTCTGTGTTCAAGCTGATTCAGGATCTTCTGGCGCCATCCCCCGTGAAGAACCGGAGCCTGTTCCAGTTACTTATGGATAAGCTACCACCTACTCACAAGGCGAAGTGGTTTGCAGGAGCAGCTTTAAATTCTGCGGATCAGGCAATGGCCTCTGTGCTATCCACAACCATGTCCAGATTGAATGCGTTTCTGGATTCTGAAATGGAACAGATCCTGTGCTTTGAGAGTACCTTGGACACGGAAACATTCTGTAGGGAAAAGTCAGCAATTTTTATTGTGCTGCCGGAAGAAGATAACACGAAGTATTTTATGGTATCCCTGTTTTTACAGCAGCTTTACCGGGAAATGTTGACGATTGCAGATGAACATGGAGGAAAGCTGCCCAACAGAGTCATGATGTTTGCGGATGAAATCGGAACCATACCGAAAATTGAATCCATGGAGATGATGTTTTCTGCAGGCCGTTCCAGACGGATCAGCATGGTTCCTATCATTCAGAGCTTTGCGCAGTTGGAAAAGAATTATGGAAAAGAAGGTTCCAGTATTATCATCGATAACTGCCAGGATATTTTGTTTGGAGGTTTTGCACCAAACTCAGAGAGCGCAGAAATCTTATCCAAAGCATTGGGAAACAGAACGGTGTTGTCTGGTTCTATATCCAAAGGAAAAAATGACCCCAGCCAGAGCCTGCAGATGATGAGCAGACCATTAATGGCGCCGGAGGAGTTAAAGACATTGCCAAAAGGGAATTTCATTCTTGCTAAGACGGGGGTATGCCCTATGAAAACAAGACTTCCTTTGTTTTTAAAATGGGGTATCCGGTTTGAGGAGGTTTATGAAGTCCCGGAACAGGCAGCAAGAGAAGTTGTATATGCTGACCGATTGGAATTGGAGGAGGAAATAGTAAGGCGGTCTGATTTTGATGAGGAAGATTTATGGAGGGGATCTGTTGAAAGCGGAAAGTTGGAGGAGGCTTCTTTTTTAGGAGGAAAGGCTCATGGAGAGACAGCGAAGGAAAAACAGCATAAGGCAGCTACTCGAAGACCACCTCTTAGAACCGATTAGCAGAGAGGAGAACAGATGGCTTATTTTTCTAAAATTTATTCTTCAGATCTGCCCCATCGGGCTAAAGCTGTGTATATGTATTTGAAAGACCGGAGTAATACAGACGGACAATGCTATCCTGCGATTGGTACTATCGCAAAGGAATTAAACCTATCACGGAGAACTGTAGAGCGGGCGATTCAGGATCTGGTAAAGGCTGGGCTTATAAAAAAGGAACAGAGGTGGCGTGAAAACGGAGGAAAAAGCAGTCTTTTATATACGCTGATAGACAGCAGCTAGAAGATACGCCACCAAGGGATCAGTTTGTTTTCTTGGTGGCATATGGGATATGGCAATATGACATATGAAGAGAAGGTATCACTTGAAGAAATATAATAATCAGAGAAAAAATTAGACAGTTATCTATAAAAAAGGAAGGTGGGTGTGAGGTTAATGCGTATCAATTTTTGGTGAATATAAAACAACTTAGGGTAAGAAAAATATTCCCGAATAAAACAATATGTGGTATAATAAAAAACAATGCTATGTGAACAAAAAGGGTGCTGCGATGAAACAATATATTGGACAGCAATTTGCTGCTTTAAGATACGAAAAAAATATTTTGGTTGTTGAAGAAACTACATCTGCTGGTGGATGCGGCTCCTTCAACGCGGCTTCTTCATGTCCTGCGTCAGCCTGTCTTTATGACAGTGCGGCGTGGGGCTTTTTTATTGCCTGAAAGGAGTATGAGAACATGAGTCTGAAATATACCTGCCCCAGCTGTGGAACCCCCTTGGGTTATGAGGGATTGTGTTGGAAATGTAAGTGCGAGCAAGAACGGCAAGCTGCTCTTGCCTGGACGCCGGAACAAATCACGCAGAAACAGAAAAACCTGATCCAGAACATCCAGAAGCTGGCTGATATGGAGGACCCGGAGTTCACCGACTTTTGGCAGCTGCTTGGCTACCATGATGCCATCACCCCGGAGATTCAGCAGGTGGCACTGGCCGCAGAGGTGTTTTGGCCCTGTGAGCTCTACTACCACGCGCCAGAGGATGTGCGGGACGCTTTAGTTGCTGCCCTGCTAAAAGCAGAATACTCTCGGAATGCCGCCGACCTGATGAGTTGCCTTGCTATGCAAGGAGATGACAAGGCAATGGAGACTCTGCTGGAGCTGGAGCGAAATCCCCGGCCCTGGCGCAAGGGTCTCTATGTAGACTCATCCAGCTATGCGCAGATCGGAGGCTGGACCTTCGACAAGGAGGGCCAGAGAATCCAACTCAACTTCGACACCTGCTATCCTATGGTCAAGGGAACCACTGGCGAGAAATCTCCCATCCGCATTGGCCGAGCACGGGAGGACACCTGTCCCCACTGCGGCGGACACATGGTGGATATTTTGGTGCTGGATGGCCGGGATGAGCGGCTGAAATTCCTGGGGCTGGACGGCATCCTGACCGCCACCTGCTGCCCCAACTGTGTGGGATTTTTGAAAGGCCCCGCCTTCAACCGCTTTACTCTGGACGGCGGCGTGGAGGTCTTTCCCTCCGAACTCTTTGATGGTGCGGAGAAGACGAAGTGCTATGTTCGGCCCGAGGACTACAAGGCCCTCACTGAAAATCCCTTTGTGCTGGGCAAGACGCCGGTACCCTTGTTTTACGGCGCGGCCTGTCAGGATGTGAACACCATCGGCGGCTTTGCCAACTGGGTGCAGGACGCGGAATATACGACCTGTCCTCACTGCGGCAAGCCCATGAAGTATCTGGCCCAAATCCAGTGGGATACGGTGTTTGACTGTGCGGAGGGCACGCTCTATGTGGAGTTCTGCCCGGACTGCCATATCGTGTCCATGCAGCACCAGCAGACCTGAAAGGGAGAACGCCATGAAAAAGAGAACGGTTAAGGACTTTATTGCTCTGTACGCCCCGGAAGATGAGGAAAAGCTGGTACTGATTCAGGACGGTATCAGCGCGGATAAAACTTTTCTGGATACCTTCTGGGCGGCGCATACCCATGTCCTCGCAATGGCAGATGTCCAGACTGGACAGGTGATCTCCAGTCGATGCTACCTGAGCTGGCCGCTGACGGACAAGGAACGGGATGCCGGTGACTATTCCAAGCGGTTCGCCAAGGGCCAGATATACCGGATCAAAGCCCGCGGCTGGAAAGGTGATGCCCTCAGTGAACCCCAGTGGTATGTCACGGAAGTGTTGGAGGAAGGTGTGTCCTGTCCGGCACTGGAGGAAATCTGGGCGGAATATACAAAACCCATTCTTCTGAAAGATGAAGTGCTGGGAACCCTCACGCTGGATCGTGAGATGAGCACATTCGATGGGACCTGTAAGTGGATGGGAAAAGAAGTCCAGATCTCGTTGGATGTGGAGATTGAAAAGAAAGCGTCCTGGACCCGCGTCACCAATGTGATGAAAAAACTGCTGGCAGATCAGGAAGTCTGGGATAAATCTCTGCGAACTATGGCTGCCCAGAAACTCACTGCTCAGGCCAACGAATGGCTGGCCGACAATGACCAGACTGACCGAAACCCGGAGAAAGACCCCATCACCGAGGATGAGTTCGCCCGGCGCATCCTGCTCACCGAGTTTACAGTATCTCCTGGTGGGCGTTTTACCGTCTGGTATGAGGACGACGATATGTTCTGGGGCCATGTGGTCACTGTGGATGGGACACTGAAAAAAGGCCCTGTTGACGCTGATATACAGGGCTGACTACAACCGTTTATGGAAGGAGGTGCCCATTATGTGCGAGCACTGCCGAAACATTCAAATATGGAGAAAATTTGATGCCCCCAAGGACTACCTGGCCTGTATTGCTTATATTCAGCAGTTGGTGGGACAAGGCGAATTTGAACTGATAGCAGAGGACTCCACCTGCTCGCTGGAGAAGGTAAAGACTGAGGATGGATGGGCAGACGAAATTATGGCTCACATGATTAGGTGCAAGCACTGTGGCCAGATCTTCACCTGTGTGGTCAACACCTGGCGAGGCAGTGGACACTTCAAAAAAGGCAAGGGATAACACAGAAAAGGCGGTGAAACGATGAATCGGACAGAAGAAATAAAGCTGCTGGAGCAACTCGAACAGTGGAATAGCAAGGACGAGTATTCCCAGTGCATCCAGGCCATCGAAGCTATCCCGGAACAGGAGCGGGGCTATTTGCTGACCGTCAAGCTGAGTCGGGCTTACAGCAATCTGGCGGTTCTGGGAGATCATGGAGTGCATGGGACCGACGGTGAAGTGGACGAGGATCTCATCCGACACGCCATTGATCTGCTGGAGTCCGTCCGCACCCAGGGAGAGAACGACCCTTACTGGAACTCCCGGATGGGCTATTCCTGCCTGATGGCATACCGCTCCGCAGCCACCGCCTATGAATACGCAAAATGCTGGCTGGCCCTGGCCCCGGATGACCCAGCCGCCCAAAAGCTGGTTCGGGACTGCGAGGAATATCTGGAGGAGGAAAAAGCTCTGGAGCTGGATTTAAAAGAGCGGGAGGAAATCATCCGAAAGGAAACTCCCGATGATGTAAAGGGGGGTATCTGTAAATGAACAGTGGACAGATCACAGCATTTTTGCAAGAGCATTGGTACATTGCCTGGGTGCTCATCGGGGCCGTGATTTTAATTGGGGCGATCCGCAACTGGAACTGGCTCTGCGACCCCACTGGTACGCGGGATGCTCATCGACACAGCAGAGGATACCGGCGTGTGGTTTTCTTTCTGCTGGGTGTCCTCCTGATTGTGGTGAGTATCTGGGGATTTGTGCTGAAATTGAAATAGGAGGAGCAATCCCATGACCCAAGAAGAACAGATCCGACTCTATCGGCTGATGGAAAAACTCAACTGGTTTTTCCACCAAGAGATGCACTACCTGAATAGAGATATTGCGGAAAAGACCGCACGGGAGTGTTACCCGGAGATTCGGGATTTTACATACGATATTTTGTGGAATGACCTGCCCAAAGAGGTGCAAGAACAACTTGAAGCAGATTAACCCCCAATGACTTTGTACTGGCTCAGGAGGTGGAACTACAATGTCGATCACTGCTTATAAAATAGAAGCCGTCGGCCATGACCGAACCGGCGAAGACTATGGCTATGTAAATATCATGTACCGCTACGGCAACAAACAGCCCTGCCCCCGACCGGATCAGTGCGAAAAGATGGAAGTCATGTGGGCGAATGAGAGCGTCTATGGACCTCCTGCCCCCGGCAGCAAGGTGGGGGATTCTATACAGACATGGCTGATGGGCTCCTGGAACTGCGGCGTGTTTACCCACTGGGAGATCGCCCAGCGGCTGATGGATGCCTTCACTGGCCTGAAACTCAAGGAGCTGGAATGGTTCGAGAACCCCAGAGAAAAGACACTGAAAAACGGCAAACCCCGTGCGCGCCGGGCCAAGTGGCTGCCGGAGCGGGAGGCGGATTTGGTCTATCTCTACGCCGACCACTACATTGACGCCAGAAATCCGACTCCCGCAGAAACCGACTTTTTCACCGTCACAAGGATGGACGCCTGGGGCGTGAGCACCTGGTTTATGTGTACCCCACAGGCCGCTGAGAAGCTGATTGCCATGGATTACGACAATCTGGCCGTCAAGGAAACCACCATTGTGGGATAGGAGAAAACGAATGATGACTTTGGAACAACTGCCTCCCAAGGGCGTAAAGCGAGAACAGGCCATTTTGGAGCTGGGCAAGGATGAAGCAAACGGCGAACTGCTGTTCCAGCTTGTGAATACAGAAAAGGGCAAGTGCAAAACGGCTGCTCAGAAGGCCTTGGCGCAGCTGGAGTATGCCCCTGCTGCCCCACTGTGGGCCAAACTGGTCAAGGGCAAATGGATGGGCAGCAATATCATGTCAGATGCCTGCTCCGACTGTGTATCGGAGCAGATCGCCCCGGTTATTCTGAAGACTCTCTCCCAGCTGCTGGACGAGGGGGACACAAAGCCACTGGATATAGAACAACTGAACTTCTGTTTCCATTTGATGTTGGGGAAAGCCTCGCCTAAAATGCTGGAGGTCTACCGCTTCCTGGCGGAAAACACCCAGCGGATCGCCCAGCTGAAACGCACGCCTGTTTATTCTCGTGATGATTGTACCTCCTGGTGGATTACGGACGGGCTTCGCATTTGGGATGCCACACCCAAGGAAAAAGAGAAAATTCCCGCTGTAGTGCTGACCGCCGCCCTGATCCGCAACCCGGATGAGCGACTGCAAGCATTGGCTGATGAGCTGAATGAACGCTACGGCGGCAGCTGGCTGATGCCGGTCTTTATGAAGGCAATCATCACCCAGCCCAAGGAGCAGGTGTATGAGACCTATTCGCCCCTTCTGGATACGCCGCAAAAAGGCTATTTGTTCCATGCGCTGGGAATGCTCCATTACCGCTGTTATCCGGAAGGCTGGACCTATGAACGCCTGGGCCCGGATGGAATGATCGCTCTGATTTTTTGGGGTTATTATAGCTATGGAACCTATGACACAAGGTTTATGATTGAACGCTATGTGGATCTGGATGAGCGGTGGTTCTTTGATCTGGCTAAAGACCCAGAAGGACGCAAACCTACGGTGACATGGCAGACTTACAACCGGGGCGGTGTTCTGTATGGAAGCTACGACGAAATGTTCATCAGTCTGCTGCCCCGCAAGGTGGAAAACCCGGAACTGAAGCGCATTCTACGGGACTACTTCCGTATTCGCAGCGAAAAAGTGAGAGTGGAAGAAAGTATTACTGTTTACAAAGACGCTGCTGAGCGGTTCGGAGATGAATAATAATTGAAACAACAACGAAAGCAGGTGTCTTATGTACCAAATTGCATATATTGGCCGCTGGGAGACTCTCCCGGAAACGGCTGCCGCCATCTGTGATCATGACACTCCCAAGCTGGAGGCGCTGCTCCAAGACGGTCTGGATTTAGATGTTCCCATCCAACTCAGCGAATACATCAAGCTAATGCCATTGGAAATCGCGGTTTTTCGGAATGATGTGCCCATGATTCACTTCCTACTGGAGCATGGAGCTGATTCCGGTCTGGCAGAGGAACAGCCCTTGCTGCTCACCGCTGTCCGCTGTTGTGGGTCAGAGGTGGTGGCGCTCTTTGCTGGACAGGCCGCAAAACTCAGCCCGAAGCAGAAAGAGCGGGCCTTCCAGGAAGTGCGCTGGGGCAAGCGCCCGGAGAATATCCAGGTGCTGGAGCAAGCCGGGATCACAGTGGACAAGTTTGGCGGCGAGGCATTCCGGGCCGCTGTGTCCGAAGGCAATACCAAACTTGCCCGACTGCTTCTGGAAAAAGGGGCAGACATCAATTACCACAAGCCGGACATGGTGTTTCCGAACGCCTCCACCGCTGTCACTGAAGCTGTCCGACACAAAAATCTCCCCATGGTGCGTTGGCTCATTGAGCAAGGAGCCGACATCACCATTGCTGACAAATACGGCGACCGGCCTTACACCGTGGCGGTGCAGAACAAAAATCAGGAGCTGGCCGACTACTTAAAAGCCTTGGAACCGGAGGAATGGCACAACGAACAGGAAAAGGTCCGGCAGCTCATGCCCTATAAGCTGCCCGCCAAGCTGGTGGAATATCTAAAAACCGGCCCCCTGCGGCTGGAGTTCCAGGAGCAGGAATGGGTGAAATGGGCGGAGCTGTACGCCTACATGGATGTGCAGGAGATGACCTGGAAACGAAAAAAGCTGCTCTCCCTCATGGCGGCCATGGATAATTACAGCGACTACCTGCTGCTGTGGAGCCCCAGGGACAAAAAGCTGTGGTATCTGGACATCGAGCATGAGGAATTCCACCCTCTGGCCAAATGGGACGACTTCATCGCAGACCCAGGCCGGTATCTGAACGGGATGATCGAGGGTGAGTTTGAGGAATAAGGAGCAAACCGATGACAGAAGAAAACAGAACTTACATCACCCATCTCAAAGCTGCCTGCATTGAGGGGTAAGGAGGATACCATGATGAAACTGAATTGTAAACGCATTGATTTACCATATACGCCCGGCGAGGAGATCTTCACCTTTCCCGAGGAATCGGGACTTCCCTTTCTTTTCGATGTAGAGGAAGAACTGACTGCTGATCCTGCCGCTATGGATGCGGTGGGAGAAATGCTGGATGAGGCGGAGAAACTGGCGGAAAAGGCCAAAGCCGCTATCAAAGGGGCGCTGGCGGACGAGGACAGCTGCTACCATAGCGTTGTGACATTTTTCATGGAGTTCCACCGGGACGAGGTAGGCCCTGATATTGCGGCGGATCTTTTTCCAGGAACCGACCTGGCCAAGCTGTCCTTTACTGAGATGGTGGACTTTTTGCGGCTCAAACGGTTTGGCAGCCTGGTGGATAGCGAGATGAACCAGCAAGTTTTCATTCTGGATCTGTCCTTCAATCCGGAAATCACCGACGAACTGATGGTGGTCTACTTTGATTTGAAGAAGGAGATTTTCTGTATCACACATGAGAGCTGAGGAACGAAAAAGAGAAAAATATCTGCCCACACTTCTGATCCAGCAGATCCGCCTGCAATGGTATAAAGACTGTCGGGGCGGAAACGCCGCCGCACAACGAAACCAGTATCCCAGAGCGATGCGGCTGCCTAAAGACTTCTTCTCTTACTATTCCTTTGGCCTGCCTACACACTTTGTATCTATCTTACAGAGGCCCGATGGATTTCAGATCGATAAGGACTGTCGCAGGCTAATGGAATGGAAGCCTAATAGCACAATGCGGCTTCACCCTTTTGAACTGATTCAGCTGGAGTCCGGAATCCAGGTGCGTTACCGCTATGATTGGCATATTGGTGCGATGCCGGAGCGATATACCTATGATAAGACCGGGCAAAAACAGCCTCTCAATGAGCTGGCACTGGATTTGATTCCTGGTGATTATGGTCGGGCTGTCTGCAATGGGCGGTTCCGAGACTGGGACACCGGGATCTGGTATTATGTGCTGGACATTTTGAATGTGATGCCGCTTGCAGAACCCACCGACTCATTGACCAGTTTTATGGACAGAGAACCGAATAAGATATATACCCAGATCGACCGGCTGTGGTGACGAAAGACAGGAGGATACTACCATGACGAAAGAACGCATCCCTATCTCTGGCGATCTGGGCAGCAAGGTTAAGCAGCTGATGGAGTACGCCGGATGGTACGAAGGCCGCAGTGTGGATATTTCCATTGCGGAGAAGTATTACGCCGATCATGGCGTCCCGATGATGAAGACCACCCAACGATTTTACCGCAAGTATTTCGGCCTGTGCTGCGAGTGGTACTTGGCGCAGAAAAAGCTGAAATGGGCGGCTGACTTTGAGTTTGCTTTGTTCCCTTACCTGGTCAACGAGATCAAAAACCATTTGGAAGAAGCCTATTTCCGGGATATGTCCGGCTGTGAGCTGGCGGAAATCGAACAGGCTGCCGGTCAGAAGTGCCAGCCCATCGGTCACATCGGCTACTACTACCCGGCAGAGGTTTGGATCTCGGAGTACGGGAAACTGTATGCGAAATATGAGTATCAGGACGAGATTGAGTGCTTTCCTGATGTGTTTGCCCTGATCGAACGGGAACTGCGGCAGTGCAACTTTGATTCCGCTGCCATGAAAACAGTTGAGGCACTGGATGGAAAGGTATGACGAAACAATAAGGAGAAAATGTTATGAACATGAAAGAAAAACTGGAGTCGTTGGGCAAAAACAGCATTGTGTTGAAAATTGCTAAGAAAGAAAAATATAAGCTGGGCGCCACCCGCTTCGGTGGGAAGCCGGATGTGCCCCCGGACTTCGTTTGGCCTACTTATGAGGGCGAGAGCTATGACCATGTGGTGAAGGATCGTCCCCTCACTTTCCTGGCACAGTTCAACTGTGAGGAGCTGGCCCAGTTTGACAAAGAGCATCTTCTGCCCGATCACGGCCTGCTCTCCTTCTTCTATGAAACGGATACCCAGTGCTGGGGCTATGACCCCAAGGACAAGGGCTGCGCCCGCGTCTATTGGTTTGAGGATCTTTCGGCACTGTCCGCTGCAAACTTTCCTGTTGATATGGAGGAAGATTTCAAATTTCCTATGGTCAAGATCAAGATGGACGCAAAATACTCCTATCCTTCCTGGCAGGACTTCCATGAGGTGTTCCCGGATGAGAAGGATGACGAGGCTTTCAACGATGCATGGGAGGAACTGACCGGCGAGGACCCAGAGGACCCGGATGACCGCTCCCAGCTGCTGGGCTGGCCCTATGTGATCTAGAACAGCATGTTTGCCGAATGTGATTTGGTTAACCAAGGATACTATCTGGGCAATGGCTGGGTTAAGATTCCAAAGGAGGTTCGTCAGCGGGCGGAAGAAACGGCCCGTGACCGCTGGATGCTGCTGTTCCAGCTGGATATCGTGGAGTATGGCGACTTCGAGCTGATGTTCGGAAACTGCGGGCACATCTATTTCTACATCACCAAAGAGGACCTGGCAGCCCGCCGCTTTGATCGGATATGGCTGGTCCTCCAGTGCTACTAAAAACATGAAACAGGACTTTACTATTTGGCGCAATCAAATATTACAGAATCCGCGGGACATTTTACCGCTGAAATTCGGAATATCGCAGGATGAGGTCATAGAAATCTTCGGGAATCCTGATGCCGTTTCCACCATGAAAAGCGATGGGAAACCTTTGATCCTCAAATACCATGACATTGAACTGCATTTCGATAGAAAGGCTCCTCATGGGCTCTACTTGATTTACAGCGACGATGAGATTGAACTGAGCATCACAGCCGAGCACGAAGAAACGCTGCAACCAATCACCAACACAGAGCCGGTGGACAACGAATTTTTCCTTCGGGATGGAGCCGTCTATTTCTCTGGCCTATATGAAAACGGCTTGTTGAAGGGTGTTGCGCCCAAAGACTTCTGCTGCTGGCGTTACTGGGGCAAATCCTCTACGGCCTGCTTTCTCGGCGGGATTCGCCTGCGTGGAGCAGTCCCGGCATCGTTTCGGGTGTTAAACTATGCCTACGCGATTGACAAAGCAGCCGTCTACACCACCAGCGGGAGAATTCCAGATGTAGATCTGGCAGCCTTCCAGGTATTAGACAATGGCCAGAACGATTCAGGTGCGCCCCAGGGATATGCAAAGGACAGCCGGCAGGTCTACTTTCATAACGGGGACGGCAGGGTGAAAATCATCAAGGGCGCGGAAGTTTCCTCTTTCCGCTCGTTGGGCGATACCTATTTTGCCAGGGATGAGAAACGGATCTATGCCTACGGCAAACAGCTTCCAAAGGCAGAGCTGACTTCCTGGGAACTACTTGGGCACTGGTATTCCCGCGATGCCAAGCGGGTGTATTACCTCAACCGGGAGATCAAGGGGGCGGATCGGGACAGTTTCACAGTCTGCACTCCTATGGATGCGGCTCCGCTTGCCGATCATCTGGCCCGCGACAAAGACCATTTTTACCAGAACGATGAGATGATAGACGAAACACTGTGGCTGGAAAGGCTGCACGAGATAACCTAAAAACCGTAAACGGAGGAAAACGACAATGGACTATTTGAAAATACTGCATGAAAACCCTGATTTGGCAGAGGAATTTGATTCGCTGTTCGACTTCTTCCTGCTGGATGAGTTATCCCCGCGGGATGACGCGGAAGGCCGATGCACCTTTTCAATGCCCGGCATGGCGTTTGCCAGAGATGGCTCCGGCGGAGAATACCACCTGTTGGAAGATGGCTCCATTGGATATTACAGCAGCGAAGGTGAGGCAGGCCGTCTGGCCGAGAGCATGGACGCTCTCTTTTCCCTGATTGTGAGCTGTATCTGCTGGCACGACTGCTGTGACGCAAAGCAGTATGTAGATTCCAAAACACTGGAGGAATATGGGCAGAGACAGCGTAACACAAACTTGGAAGATATGGATAGCTTGCGGCGGGTGTCTGATGCGCTCGGTATCCCTACCGGTGAGCCGCTGGCTCCGGTTCTGGAGCGGTTCCGCAAAGCAACCCAGCGTGAGCCCGTGTATCAGTGTATATTCCACGAGGACGACGGAAGCTTGACCGAATCATACGGTTTGATGTTTGAATGAGAAAGGAGGAATCACGATGAAAACATTTGATCCGAATTATAAACTGCTGGACGAGATGTATCAGGACGATTACTATCCTGCTTTTCTGGTAGACAAGGTAAAGGACGAGCTTCAGAAGGTCATCGACCTGTTGGAAGGCGGCGAAACCGATACCGAAGTGGTGCAGGAAACGCTGGACGAGGCGGTCTGCGGCATCAATGATCTCCAGGAGGAGTTTGACGAGAACGACAGCGAGATCGAAACGGTGGCACGGGAATGTATCGCGGCAACAGTGGCCTACATTCTGGAGTGGTTTGGCATCCCCATTGACACCGAGGAGGCCATCCGGGAAAGGGATTGGTGAAAACGATGTCCATTGAAAAAATGTTTGGCGAACTGGATAAGATCGACATTCTGGCAGAAACCAAAACCGGAGAAGTTCTAATGGTTTTGGTCTGCAATGGCTTTATTGACGGCTCCCCGGAAACGCAGAAGGCCCTGCTGGACAAGATGGAGGGCTATCTGAACCACACCCAGAGCGAGGAATTTCAAAAGGAATATGGGGATCGGCCCGTAATTCTGCGTGTGACCCTTGGCCGGGAGCCGGATGAGCACATCCTGGCCCTGCTCAGCAAGTGCCCTGCTTGGGCAGAGGACTATGGCGTAGAGCTGGAAATAGAAATTGGAGGAAAACAGGTTCGCATTGTAGAGAGCTGACCGATGCTTAAACCGAATCAACAGGAGGAAACCACTATGCCGACTACCGAATGGCTAAATAAATACGAATCAATCAAGGATAAACTGGTCTGCAAAACGGACCTGGACGCTCATTTCACAGAAAAAGTGATTGGGAACATGGGCGTGAATGTGCTGGACATTGGTGCCGTCCACTTCCCTACCGGGACGATCTTCGCCTGCGATCCTCTGGTGGAGCTGGAGGATACACCGCCCTTAATCCAGACGATCCCCGCCGGGACTTATCCCGTAAAGATCTGCGTGGTGCCCAGTGAAAAATACGGCGACCGCTACGCCTGTGTCAAGGTGGAGGTCAGTCGGGAGAAGCCTGTCCGCTATGAGTTGGGTATGACGGGCAAAGAAGATCTGGACGAGGGACTGGATGAGGACGATTATTTTGGCTTTGGCGTAGACGCCGGGATGGGCTGCGTTGCGGACATCCAGACCCAGGCGGCTTTCAAGACATACTGGGCTAAGCGGCTGGAGGAAGCCCCGGACATTGACCCCTACAACGACCTGTTCTGCGACTTACTGGAGGAAAACGCCCAAGCCTACCCCAAATATCAGGGGGACTGCGGCGACTGGCTCAACTGGACAGTGCCGGACACGGACTGCAACCTGCCCATCTTCTCCTCCGGCTGGGGTGATGGTTACTATCCCGTCTACTTCGGCTACGACGCCAAGGGCGAAGTCTGCGCCGTGTATGTGCGCTTCATCGACATTGAAGCCAGCTACAAGGAGCAGGAATAAGGAGGCGCACTATGGAATTACCGAAACGGGCGCGGACAGTGAACTGGGAGAGCGGTGTCCTGACCTTAGATGGGGAAAAGCAATTTGAAGTCCCGGAGCTGACCGCAGAGATCATGGAGCAGCTGGCCGGTTACACCCTGGTGGGCTTTCATGTGAAAGGCTATCTGGTGACCGATGAACTGCTTGCCCCCTTTGCCGGGCATAAAAGCATGGCCAACTTCGGCGTGGAGGACGGTGCGCTCACCGACGCCTGCTTTCCCGTTTTTTCTGCTATGCCCAAGCTGCGCTATCTGCTGTTGGACGGCAACGCCGCCATTCACGGCAGCGGCCTGTCCTCCTTGCAAGGCTGCAAGCTGGACCTTTTGACCCTTAACCGGACCGGGCTGGATGATGCCGGTCTGCTCCAGGCGGCTTCCATCCCCAAGCTCTCCCACATCCAGATCGACCATACCGCCGTTACCTATGAGGGCCTGTTGGCCAGCGCCGGCAACAACCGCATTGAGCCGGTATCCCATGTGCAATTCACCAAGAAGCAGATGGAACACTTCTCCCAGCTCCAACGGGAAAAGGCCAAAAAGCCCGTCCAACTGGATGGGCAGGCGGCGGAAGAATGTCGCAGAATCTTGTCCGCTTTCTTTGCCGAGATGACAGAATGGGAGAAATACATGGAGCAGGCTGGGTTTGAAGATGCTGATGCTGTGCCCCGCGTGCTGGCAATTTGGGAGAAGTATGTGAGCGAAAAGCCCCGTCCGGGCTATCGACCTCTGGGCCTCTCATACAGCGCCCAGGGCACCTACAACGGGGAAGAATTCCTTGACGCAGAGCAGATTACCAAAAACAAGCTCTACATTTACACCAGAGAGAAAAACACCGGCTTTGACCGTCGTTTCCTCATGAAGCGCGTGGGCGAGGGCTGGATGATCGATGCGGTGCAGGAGCGGCTGGACGGCTGGCAGCGAACAGGATTGTGAGGCATCACATGGCTTGGGAATATGAAACCTTTGGCTCGGACGGTCAATGCAAATTGTTCGGTGTGAACATCTTTGACTACGACTGGCAACCCACTGGGAAGCGAGTAAAAGTCCAAGACCCGATCTATCACCAAAACCATACCTTCGAGGTCTGGCAGGTAGAGATTGACGGGCAGATCCACCGCTTTGCTGCTGGAGAGTTCTCCAACTGCGTATGGGGATTTTATTTAGAGAAAGACGGATGAAAGGAGTGTGTGGGCGCATGAGCCGAATTGTTGATGAACCCTACTTTACATATAGTGCCTACAGCGCCCTCGCCACCGGCATCCAGGTGAAATGCCCCAAGTGCCACGGCGCAGGTGTGGTGACAGCGGATGATGACAACGCCTATTTCCGATGCCTGAGCTGCGGTCATCAGGAAATCTGTGACTGGACGATTTACCGCTATGATGTTCATAACCAATGCAAAAACTGCGGCAGGTACTACCGAGTGGATATTGAAGATACAGCAAAACAGCACTTTTCCGTTCTCCATGTGGCCTGTCCCTATTGCGGGGCAATCATGTCGGGAGAAGTCCATAAAACAGCGGAGGCTTTCTCCTACATTGCTGATATTCAGAACGGACGAGAACCCTATTTTGGCCTGGAACTTTGGTTTTTGACCTCCTTCCAGGGTAAGCCAGTCTGGGCCCTCAACCGGGAGCACCTTGCCTATCTGATCGACTATCTCAGTGCCGATTTGCGGGAAAAGCCGCCGGGAAGAGCGAAAAAGACCCAGGCCGATCATCTTCCAACCTTTATGAAAACCGCAAAGAATCGGGAGCGGATCGTGAAGCTGCTGAAGAAAATGTAGGAGAAATGAGAATGGAACAGAAAGTAATTTACAACGGCCAAATTCTTACTCTGACTCACTTTTGGGCAACGGGAGAGCCTTGCCTGTGGATCACCGACCCACAGCAGATCGGGATGCCTAAAATGGAGTTTGTGGGAGGCCACCCGGACGAATACTGCATTTTCCTGAAAAATCTGACAGAAACAGAACTGTCACAGATCACATCTCTGGACGGTGCTCCACTGGATTTGAAAGAAGAACTAAGCGACATCGAATGAGGAGAACACTATGAAAGACCTTTGCCAATACGGAAACCGGCCAGAGGACGAATGGGAAATCTTGCCCTGGATACCTGATCTGCGCCCGCCCTTCAAAATTTGGGTGAAACCAGAGCAGATCGCGCCATTCTTTCTCATTCCCCACCACCCCTATGCGATCTCCCTTCTGCTAAAGATCAGCGACGGATTCCGGACAGAGGAATTCCGACGACTGGGACTGATCGGCAGCAGCAAGGACTGGGAACAGCTTGTCCGGGGCGTGATCCAGGAGTTCGAGGAAAGTAACAGCGGCGTGGATCTGTTTCACTTCGACTCCGACGAGGATGTGTTCTGCGTGTACTCCCAGTACATCGACGATTTGATGCTGCTGTCCAAAATGATCCGGGCGGCCTGTGATGATGTAAAAGCGATGCGGACTTATCTGGGTATAGGTGAGGTGGAACATGAGAAATAAGGAGCAGGAGTTTGCATGGCGAAAAGTAATAGAAGCCTGCATGGAGGATGTGAAAAATCACTTCGCTGACATCCAGCAGGCCATTGAGTTTGGTTGGTACATCCAGCCGGACAACTACTTTGTGTCCTACATCTTTGCCACCGACTCGCAATTAGAGACGGCGCGGCGGAGCGGCCTGACGGAACAGATCAATTCCTATCACAGAGAGCAGCTGATAAAGCGTCATTACCCCATTGAGGGAATCAAGGACTGCACCTTTGCCTCCCAGGAGGAATGTGACCGGGAATTTGGCGGGAATTGGTATTACTATTTCAAATGATACGATGAGGGTATCGAGATGATTGAATATATCAAGCTCTTTTGGGAGGACGCACCGGAGGGAGAACCATTGGTGATCCTCTATGAAGTGGATACAGGAAATGAGCGGCTGGCTCTCCGCTCCATTGACATCTTTGCGGATGGCCGCACCCGCAATATCCCTGCTCTTTACGAAGGCGCTATCGAGATCACGCCGATCCCCACCGTGGATGAACTGAACGCCCATGTCTGGGGCGAGGAATTCCACGCCTGCGTCATAGAGAAAGCGGAATTTGAGGCTATCTGGGAAAGCCGATTTTATAGCGGAGCGTTTTGAAAAGCGAGGAATGACAATGGTTGAGATCAATCGCGTCTGGATCAATGTGGATACAGACACCAACAAAATCATACTATTCGGCCGCCCCCGTGTATCCATCCGTGTGGATGAGTACATTTGGAGTTTGATCGAAGAACATATCGTGAAGCCCCATAAGCTCATGCGCAGCGAAAAGCATAGGTATCTGCTGAAAATTTCGTTTCACCGATTTGATCCGGTGCGGCACCGATATTATCCGCTTTCCCCGTACAACGGGCCGCTTCGGGAAGGCGTCAAGCCGGACAGCGCAAACGGATGGTATCCCCGTGAGGACTTTGCAGACGCTGAGGAACGCGCCACCTGGTTCTCTCCTGATAAAATCTGGACAAACTGCGGAAACAAGGTTCTGGATGTCAATATTGATGCCGCCAATGTGAGCGCGAGCATCACCACCAGAGAATATGCTGACCTGCTGTTCGATGGAATCGGGTCAGCATTGGTGTTTAATTTCAAAAGGCTCAAGCGCGAGGAGTTTGATGCGTTGAAATCCGAGATCGACTGGAGCGTGGTAGAGAGTTTTCCCTTTCCCGCACCCTTTGAAGATCAGCAATACATTGGAGATGAAGGCAAAATTCATGTGTATTCCTGGGATGGCAGACAGGAAACGACTCTTGTAGGCCCCTATTCCGTGCGGGAATTGTATCTGGAACATTTCGGAGAATAGTTAGGAGGAATCTGATGAAACAGACAGATATTTATACCGAGGCTCTGTCTTGCCTGCGCCTAATTTTGTTGGCTGATCACCCTGAATTTGAAAACTGGATCGACTGGCTGGAGCGGGATATTGAGGACTGGACCCAGCGGCGGGAGGTCGCCCACCACCTTCGGGCATACGGAGGCATGGGTTCCTTCAACGACCTACCCAGTATGCGTGGAAATCATGACTATATTTTCGGCTTTCTCAAGTCAGTGTGCTATGCCTTCGGCCACCTTTATGGCAAACGAGAAGGAGTTTCTCCGGAGGCGTTGATGGAGGAATGCGTTCGCGGCATGGAGCAGGAAGATTATTATTGCCGCAAGGAACTGAACCAAGCCATTGCCCAGCACTTGATGCAGGGCGATTTGCAGGAAAATTGGGATAAGCTGTAGGAGGATAAATGATGGTTCAAGCGTGGCGCAAGGTGGATTTTGGCACCGGAACGGTCACCTTTCTGGATGACACACAAAAAGAAGATATACTGCAAGTGGAATATCCAAACGGATTTTTGTGGGATATGGGCTGGTATCAGGACAGATATATCATTCTTGTCATTCGGGATTTTGATTGGGTGCATCCGGTCAAGCAGTATGAAACGGCAGATAGGGATCAACTTCCTGCGCTGTTGACAGAGGCGGTTCGCAGTGTAGAACGGGCATCTCAGAATGACAAAGTGGAGAAATGGTGCAAAGAATCGTGAGGTAAGCGTATGGCAAAGGACATCAGGGAGTGCCTGCTGGAGCAGGCAAGAAAATTTCATCAGTGGCAGGAAATCACTTATCCCGGAAAAACCACCGAGGAGATTGGCGGTGTGTGGGAGGTTGATTACCCTGCGTGGAATGATATATTTGATGCCTTTTGCCATGTGTTGACCCAAATGAATGTAGAAATGGCAGACAGCGTCCTGATGGATGAGATGGTCTATTTAATTGCCAGGGACAACGAAGCGGAGGGATTTATACAGGAAACCACTTCCCATCCCCAATGGTTTGAGTGCCTCTGCCGCAGGGCCTCAGCCTCCAATGAGAGTGAGGCCAAGTGGCAGTTTGCCGCCTATCTGCCGGAATGCTCATGTAGTCAGAAAGTCAGGGACATAATTCTGGATTTCGCAAAGGACCCCAATGAATATGTGAGCCGTCGGGCGCTTTTGGCGATGCCCGCTCTGCGTCCTGACTGTGTGGAACAGTTCGCTCCGCTGTTTTGGGAGCGCAACTGTTACTCTCCTGAGCTTCAGGAATACCAGCGGATCGCCGTTCTGGTCTCACTGGATGCCATCCATTCCGACCTGCTTCCACAATACTTGGAACGGGCCAAGCAGGATGGTCGGAGCTATCTGCTGGAACACGCAAAAAGGATTGAAGGAGGACTTTCCATGAACGAAAAACTATTTCGCACCCAATTCAATCAAATGGAAAACACCGAGAAGCAGGCGCTGATGGAAAGCCTGGCTGCTCGTTATGATATGACCTTTCTCGGTCTACATACCTTTGACCGTTGGGGCCAGAGCTGCACCACCGGCATCTTCGAGAAAGATGGCCGGGAGTTCGTCTTTGTCCCCGGAGATACCGTCACCCTGGGCTGGGAGCAGTTTGCCGTGGGACTGAATCAGGAGAGCCGGGAGGAATTGGACTATCTGTTCCAGGAGTGGGAGATGGAACCGCAGAACCCGGAGGAGATGATCCGGGAAAGCATGGCTCCCGTTCGGCAGGCGGCCATTGGCCCCATGCTGGTGGGCCGGGAGTTGGAGGAACTCTGCTGGGAGCCAGTCAAGATAGATGATTCCAGACTGACCGCCCATCCTGACTGGCTGAAGGAGTTCCGGGATTTTGCCTGGAGTGACAGCAGCAGTCTTACCTTGCATCAGTCGGCTCGCATAGAACGGACAGAAGATGGATTTCAGACCTGGATTTATAACCGCACAGACTACAATGCGCTTCTTGCCAGGCTGGAAAAGCAGGGGCTTTCGCTGCCCACGGTGGACGAGTGGGCCTACCTGTGTGGCGGCGGATGTCGGACCCTGTTCCCATGGGGAGATGGGTTAGACTACTCCATGCATCTGCACTGGTTTGAGGACATGGATGAGGATGAGAACCGGCCCTATGACATGGAGGAACCCAACTTCTTCGGCCTGTCCATCGCCTACGATCCCTATATGCGGGAAGTGGTGCAGGCTGATAGGCTTACCACCTGCGGCGGCGATGGCGGATGTAATATCTGCGGTGGGCTGGGCCCATTTCTCGGTTTCCTGCCCTGTTCGCCCCACTGTAAGCCGGAAGTGCAGGAGGACAATGAACTAAACGGAGATTATGACTTTTATCGGCCTATCATTCGGCTGGAGAACTATGATTGACAATAGAAGCTTGATACAAAATAAAGAAAGAGAGGTGCCGACATGGGAGCATGGGGCATAAAAGCATTAGAGCGTGACGAAGGGCTGGATGTACTGGACATCCTTAAAAATGAATATGTACCGGAGCATCCGGTAATGGATCTGGGCGAGATGATCGAACTGATGAAAGAGGAGGTCATGCTGGGATCTGACTTCTCACAAATCGACTTCCTCTTTGACAATACTGCGATGGCTCTGGCGGAGCTGTATTTCCAATGGAAGGATAACGGCAAGCTGGACTACGATCATGAAGAAGCTATATGGGATAAAGTTACCGGTTTCACAGCATCCAAAGAAGCCCTTGCCTTCCTGCTGTGTCAGCTCACCGACATCAAAAACGAAGTGCCGGACGAGGACGGCATCCGTGAGATTGTGGATCTTTGGAAGAACGAGGACAGCGGTGAGATCGCTCCTGCATGGTTGGAACACTTGAATCAGCTCATTGAGCGACTGGCTTCAGAACAGGAGGCACGACAAATGTATATCAAAAAATACTGGGGCAACTTTATTGGCGGTTCCGATGACAGTCTGAACCTTGTGGCATTTTTAGAGGATCAGAAAAAGGAGGAGATCCCCCTCAGCGAGATTTTCGCCAAGATCGGTCTGGACAAGCAGAACTGGGACTTCCGCCAGACTGTGGAGTATCTGGAGTTCACCCACTCCAATGGCGTGGAGATGGACTTCCACTTCGCCATTGATGTGGTCACCGACCTGGCCGCCATCCTGCTGGAGTGCAGCGTCAGCGGCAGTGTGAACCTCCACGATCTGGACGAGTGCAACACCCCCGCCCGCCGTATCCGCATCACCGCCACGTTGGAGGAACACGAGGCCATGGACAAGGTCCTGGCGGACTTTGTCCAAGATCCTCTGTCCTATGACATCAGTGAGATGATGGGCGAGGATGAGATCACGGATATGGCTTATCAGGTGGAGATGCTGCGGAAAGAGCTGTACGAAGTCTCCGGCCGTAACCGGAACTACCATGTAAAGGCGGAAGATGTGAAACGTCTGCTTCCCGACTGGGAAGGTGCCGATGGCTGCATCGCCACCAACCGCATCACGGTGGAGGGCTGCAAGGTTGGCTACTGCTACCGGGAGGAGCCGGACGGCGGCTGGGACAGCGGCTGGCGCTTCACCGCTGGTGACGAGAGCGAGGCGTACATGGACGACCCCAACAACGCAGGGATCTACAAGCTGAATACGATCTGCAACGACGATTCCGACATCATTCCGCTGCTGCATATGCCCGCTCCCTGCGCCTTTGAGCGGGATGAGAATGGCGTGTTCCAGCAGATCAAAGACTGGAAACCGGATGAGGACGAGGAGGAGCCTGATATGGATATTTTGAAGCAGTGCCAGAAGTGGCATGAGGAGAGCAAACACCAGAAGATCATTGACGCGCTGGAGGCCATCCCCGCCGAGGAGCGTACCCCGGAAATCGATATGGAGCTGGCGCGAGCCTACAACAACCTGGCGGACCCCAGCGAGCCGGAGGGAAGAAAGCTGCTTCACAGGGCACTGGAATTGATGAAGTCCCACGAGGAGGAACTGGGAGACACTAATTCCTGGAATTTCCGCATGGGGTATGCCTATTATTATCTGGATCAGGAGGGCCGCGCTCTGCGGTATTTTGAAAAAGCTCTGGAACTGCATCCCGGTGATGATCCTAAGCTCAACACCAGACAGGACATTGAGGAACTGATCGACTGGTGCGGGAAGGGCATTTCCCTGCCGCAGTTCTCGGAGTGCTTCCGAGAGCGGACAGAGAACTGGTGGGAAACCTTTGCCGAAATGGAAGCAGAATTGCGCCAGATGATGGACGAGGACAAGGATCACACCCGTGGTGCGGAGATCGTGGCCCAAATGCAGGAAACCCTGAATCTGGTTTTTGATGAAATTTCCTTCGAAATGGGCTTCAATGGCGAAAAGCATGAGCTGATTCTCACCCCGGAGGGGGACAAGGTCAAGCTGTTTGAGCTGGTCTACTTCCAGAAGCACGCCCCCAAAGAGGTGCTGGAGCACTGGAACATCCTGGTGGGCCGCCAGCCCATCCGAAACATCGGCCTGCGTACCGAGGATGGCTGGGACATCTCCGGGGAGGATGTGCAGATCTGGCTGGAGGAGCAGGGTGAAAACAGCTTCGCCATCTCCGCCTACTGCGAAAAGCTGCTGCCCATGCTCCGGGAGGAGGAAGGCCGGGCCTGGTGGATGCTCACCACCCTCACCGATCAGGTGCTGGGCGAGATCCCACACATGAGATACATAGACAACTTTGATGTGTTGGTGGAACCCAAGGCGGAGCCGTCCATTCTTATGTCCCAGCTTCCCGACGCTCTGAAGGAGCGGGGGCTGGAACTCTCCACCGATCCGGAAGCCTATCTGGAGAGCTACCTTGGCTACAAAATGGAACCCAACCAGGACCCGGACGCCGACTGGCGGCTGGATGTGATGGCCGGTTCCACCAACTGTGTGCCACTCATCAACGGCTATCTGAATGTCGACAATGACTTCATGGACGATCTCCACGCCGATGGCGCGGTGGCGGGCTTCTTCTGCTATCCCTTGGATACCCTGCGGGAGGAGGAAGGCAGTCAGAAGATCTTCGACTTCCGGGACAAGCTGGAGGAATTGTTCACCACCGGTGACGGACCGGAGGTTCTCACCCTTACCGGTGGGGCCACCGGCCTCTACTGCGGCTATGTGGACTTCATCGCCTGGGACATCCGAGAGGCACTGAACATGGCGAAAGAGTTCTTTGAAGGCACGGACATCCCATGGGCCATCTTCCACACCTTCCGCCGTGAAGCAGGTTCTGTGCCCCTAAAGCAACAAGATGATGGGCCAGAAACTGAGAATCAGGATGACGAGTTGGACGAGACGCTGACGGGCATGGACTATATTCCTTATACCCAACAAAACGCCGAAGCATTCTTCGCTCAGTTGGAGCAGTGGAACGATGAGGACGAGTACACCCGCTGTATTCAGGCATTGAATGCCATCCCGGAGGACTGGCGGAACTACCGCACCGCCTACGCCCTGGCGCGGGCACTGGAGAACTACGCCATCATCGGGAACCATGACGAGGGTACTTTGAAATCCAAGGGAGACAAAGCCCTCCTGAGGGCCATTGAGGTGCTGGAGTCTGTCCGGGAGGAAGGCCAGGACAAGTCAGAGTGGAATATGCGGATGGCCTACGGCTATCAGTATCTCTATGGGCAGGAGGAAAAGGCCATTCCCTACGCCCAGCGGTGGGCAGAGCTGGACCCGGAGGACGCAGATGCCCCGGCGGTGATTCAGGAGTGTAAGGAGGAGATCCGGAAACGCCAGCGCAGCCGGAACAAGAAGGCCAAATTCGTGCCCGGTGATACCCCCTTTGAGGATTTCGACCTCACCAACTTCTGGGATGATAATTGGTATGCACTGAAAGAATATATCAGTGAGCCGCCTTCCGATGAGCTGATCGCCAGTGTGGAGGAGGAGCTGGGCTACAAGCTGCCCGCCGCCTACATCTGGCTGATGAAGCAACACAACGGCGGCATTCCGGTGAATACCTGCTATCCCTGCGATGAGCCTACCTGTTGGGCAGAAGACCATGTGGCCATCACCGGCATTTTCGGCATCGGACGGGAAAAAAGCTACTCCCTCTGCGGGGAATTGGGCAGCCAGTTTATGATTGATGAGTGGGAGTATCCTGCCATCGGAGTGGCCATCTGCGACTGTCCCAGCGCCGGACACGATATGATCTTCCTGGACTACCGGGCTTGCGGCCCCCAGGGAGAGCCTGCGGTAGTCCATGTGGATCAGGAAAACGACTACAAGATTACCCATCTGGCAGACAGCTTTGAGGAATTTATCCGCGGACTGGAGCATGAATCCTTATATGATCTGGATGAAGATGTAGAGGATCTTAACGAAGATGATGACGCTGACGAGGAGGAAACTGACTGTAAAGGCTCCTTTGCCGGGTCTGTGCTCCTCTCCAAAGCAGAGTGGGACAAGGAGCAGTTGATCCGGGATCTGCGGGAAGAATGGGGCATCGTAGATGAGGAGCCGGATGATGGCGACGAAGATGATGAGAACAGTGATGACGCTGTGGTAATGCGGATCGGCAACATGATGCTGATTGCGACACTCTTCCACGGCCATATCCCCGACAATGAAGCGGAAATTAACGCTGAAAACAACTATATGTGGCCAGAAGCTATAGAAGCGGCCAAAGCGCACAAGGCCCATATCATGGTGGCTGTGTTGGGCGAGGAGGAAAAACTGCTGGAACGGGGTAAGCTGTTCACCAAGGCGCTGGCAGTGTGCTGCAAGCAGAAATACGCCACCGGCATATATACCAGCGGTGTGGTATTTGAGCCTCGTTTCTATGAGGGCCTTGCCGATATGATGAAAGAGGACGAACTACCCATCTTCAACTGGGTCTGGTTTGGCCTGTACCGGAGAGAGGGGGGCTTGAACGGCTACACCTACGGCATGGATGTGTTTGGCAAGGAAGAGATGGAGGTGCTAAACACCGACGCCGAGCCGGAGGAACTGCGGGACTTTTTGGCAAGCCTTGCCTCCTATGTGTTGGCGTGTGATGTGACGCTACAAGACGGCGAGACTATCGGTTTTTCTGCGGACGATAAGCACACCATCACCCGCAGCCCCGGTGTCTCTCTGCCAGAGGAACAGATGACCCTGAAGATTGGTTACGAGCCTATAAAGGGAGATCCGGAGGATGACAGCTGCGACCACTCAGACAATGATGACACGCAGGATGAGGAAGAATTCAGTAATCCCGAAGTCTACACTGAGGAGGAGATGGAGGCCGTCGAGGGGCACATCCAGCAGTATTTCGGTGAGATCGAGAATGTGTTTCACGAGCTGGTTTCTCCCGACATCCATGTGGACATCTGCATGGTGCCGCCCACTGAGGAGCGGGACTATTACACCCTGGTCACCATGGGTATGGGCGCTCACCGGATGAATGTGCCGGAGAAGCTGGCGGAATACAAGCTGGAGCGGGCGGAGTTGGCTATCGCCCTGCCTGCGGACTGGAAGCTGGATCAGGAGTCCATGAAAGACGAAAAGTGGTACTGGCCCATCCGCCTGCTGAAAGTGCTGGCTCGCCTGCCCATTGCCAGTGATACCTGGCTGGGCTTCGGCCATACCATGGACAATGAGGATGACTTTGCAAAAGATACAAAGCTGTGCGCCGCCATTCTGACCGGTCCCCAGGACACTGAAGATGGCAGCGAGGTCTGCATCCTGCCGAGCGGCGAGGAGGTCAACTTCTATCAGGTGCTTCCCCTCTACCGGGATGAATTGGAATATAAGATGGCCCATGACGCGGATGCCTTGCTGGACAAAATGGACGGCATCAGCTTTATGGTGGAGCCGGATCGCCAGGATGCCATCACCAGAGGCACCCTTTCTAACGATGATTTTGACGGCGAGATGGACGATGCCTCCTATCACCTTGAGAGCATTGAGGAGAAGGAACTGCCTATTGCCCCCATCAATGCCTACAACCACATGGCCATCTACTTGCGCTGGTGCATGGAGCACGACCTGATGGGCGAGGACTTCCTTAAAGAATACAGCGAAGTGGCCAAACAGGTCAAAGCCGACCCTGTCAGCGTGGATCTGCGGGAGTTTATCCGGGATGAGCTGGACGGCTGTCTGTTCTCTGTGCTATTCAATCAGCAAGGCCGTGCCTTTGCAGGCTACTACTACGGAGAGGGCGACAGTCCCTACTATCCTGCCGATGTTGACGACAACGCCCTCCGCTTCTTCGGCCCAGAGCGGTATCACTCCGATGAGTTCCAAGATGAAGCCTACCTGTTCATCTCCTTTGACGAGGACTACTATGAGGCTATGGCTCAAGTGATTGAGGAACGCTTCGCCAACTGGCAGGGACAGGACTTCGACGAGGATACGCTGGAGCCTTCCGAGGTGGCTCAGGCCATCATGGAGTATCTGGACTGCGAGTGTACCTATTTCCCATCCATGGCAGATGATGACCCCATCATGTCGGCATACAGCTACGCCCAGCGGCTGGGGGTACGGGAGGGCTTTGTTCCCGTGCTTATCCAGGCGGATGATGAAACGCTGTTGGAATGCCTGGTAATGAACGCCGACCCGGAGCATGATGCGGACTGCTATGAATTTGACCTCAAAACCGTGGAGGAGTACCGGAAGAAGATACTGACTGCCCCTGTAAAAGACGGCAAGGCGGTTCTGGAGGAATTGACCGGCCAGCGCAAGGAAGAAGCCGAGGATGACGATATGGACTGGGATGAGGAAGTCCTGGGCGAGATGGAGGGCGGAGAACCCAACGACCGCTTCGCAAACTATTGGAACGATGATACCGGAATGACATATCCGCTCATTCTGGCTAAAATTCCGGTAAAGAACCCCTGGGAGATATTCGCCTATCTGCCCTTTGGAAATTGGAATGAGTGTCCCGACACACCGGACCTGATGGCAGTGGCAAAATACTGGTTCGAGCAGCATGGTGCCATCCCTGCCGCCATGAGCCACGATGAATTGGAGTTTGAACTTTCAACTCCGATCTCCAAGGAAAGAGCTATGGAGGTGGCTGTGGAGCAATATGGCTTCTGCCCAGATCTGGATCAGAATGAGGATGGAAGCATTGGCTCCTTGGCAGATGTCTTGTGGCAATCCACCGTCTGGTATTTCTGGTGGGATTGATGGGAGGTTGTGACCATGAACGAATACCTAAAGCAATATATTGAACTACAAAAGCAGTTTCGGGAGACAGAAGGAAATCCAGACAGTGTCCGCGCTCTCTATACTTTTAAGGAGGAACTGGAGCAGAGTGAGGAGCAGCAGGCCAAGGAAGTGCTGGTGGATGTGTATGACCTCCTGGACTTTAAGAAGGACGCCTACGAACTGCTCTGCCAAATTGGAAATCGTTCCGACAAGAAGACCCTCAAGCGGCTGGGAGTCTTGAAGGACTATGCGGAAAACTGGGGCAATCATTACGCCATCCCCAAGCCCAAAACACCAGAGGAAAAGCAGAACGAGAAGGAGCGGCAGACCCGGCTGGGCCTACCCACCTTCCGGTATCATCCGAATCCGTTGGCAACCGGCGCTTTTGAGGAATCCGCAGACGGCGTTGTCTGTGACTGCTGCGGCAAGATGACCCATATTTTCTATACAAATCCGTTCTTTTCTGTGGAGGATATTGCATATCTGTGCCCAGAGTGCATCGCCAACGGCGAAGCGGCCCGGAAATATGATGGTAGTTTTCAAGATGATTTCTCTCTGGATGATGGTGTAGACGATCCGGAGAAGCTGGACGAGCTGATCCACCGCACTCCCGGCTATTCCGGCTGGCAGCAGGAATACTGGCGCGCTCACTGCGGCGACTATTGTGCCTTTTTGGGCTATGTGGGTGCCAGAGAACTGCGGGCGCTGGGCGTGCTGGAGGAGGTGCTGGACGACCCCATGTGGGACGATGAGCAGAAAGAAATGATTCGGGAATCCGTCAATGGCGGGCATCTGCAATGCTATCTGTTCCAGTGCCTCCACTGTGGAAAGCACCTGCTTTGGATGGATTTTGATTGAGGAGTTTTCAAAAGGTGGGATACAAGTGATGAACCCCAAAACACTGACCATTCAATTCAATGATGAACAACTGCCCATCCTTCCAGTGGAGCCGGAAGCCCACCTCTCCTTTGCCACTCATGCCGATGGAAATGAATTGGAATTAACGGGAAACCGGGCTGGGCTGCTCCTATTGGCGAAAGCCGCTCTGGGTATGGCAGAAACCATTCGTGAGGATGGATTTCACATCCATCTGGATGACCTGTATGGCATCAACGCCGAGGGAAAAAGCATCCTGATCCGAAAGGAGGAACAATCAAAACCATGATTGAAAAAACATTCCTCAACCCCGCCACAAATAAGCAGTGGCGGATTGAAATTGACGGACATACCATCCGAACCTGCTTGAATAGCGGGAAGGTCAAGGAGATTCTGTGCGACTCCGCCTTCCAGGTCAAGAGCAAGGCGGCCAGCGCCATGATGGGCCAGATGCGGAAAGGATTTGTCTATCAGAATCCGGACGCCGCCGTTGAAGAAGCGCGATGCCATCGGTTTGTCGGAAAGGATAGCAACGGTTTTATGCCCTTAGCTACCGCTCTCACACGGGATGACTTCTTCCTGACGAGGATGGCCGGAGATTTTGAGGACGAGATCCTTTATCACTTCGATGGCAACGGGGAGATTCTTGAAACGGTCTCTTTGGGTGCCAAGCGGATGACCTATGAGCAGGTTCTCTGCCCCAATGATACCCTGCTGCTGAACAACAGCTATCTTCTCCAGCAGTTCTCACTCCGCACCCATGAGGTCACGCCTTTTGCCAACAAGAAAAACAGAATGAAGACCATGCTGGATGCCAGCGGCGACCTGGCCCTGTGGTACACGGGCGAGGAGATCATCGTCTTTGACTTTGGCAGCAACACAGAGGTGTGGCGGGAAACGGTAAAATGCAAGAAGTCTAAGAATCCGAATTTTGCCTATTACTGCTTTGGGATGCTCTCTCCCCGGCAAAGCAAAGCGGCCTACCGTGTCACCGAGGGTGAGTATGTGCTGGTCGATCTGAAATCTGCCCAAAAAGTAGTGATTCCCAATGAGGGCTGGCATCCCTTCTTCTCCCCGGATGACCAGTGTTTCTCGGTGGGCGGTAAGTTCTATCTGACCCAGACCGGAGAGGAGATAGACAATCCTTTCCCGTTTTCTGTCCGGCAGGGGCTGAGTTTTTCAGACACCTGTATGGTGCGGACAAGGGGCAGCCTGATGGCTGTTCAGCAGGATCGTGGCAGTTCCCCCATAGAGCTGTGGGATATCGGCAGCGGCCAGCTGCTGGCCACTATTGATGACCCCTTTGTGGTGCGGCAGGTGAATTTTGCCTTTACTGGGAGCGGACTTGTTCTGCACACCGATTACGGGGCCATGAGCATCTATTCCTGCTCCCCAGACGGAGGATACCCCGGATTGCGCTCTGCTGGCGGGAGAGCTGGCGTCTAAACTGCTGGCAGCTCAGCGGGAGCAGAATCTCCAGGAACTGGCCGCCGAAATTGCCCCAGACTGGAACCTCCCCACCGAGGCGGTACAAAGCGGACTGGAAACGCTGCGTTCCCATCTGGAGCTGGTGCAGGGCGACGCTGCCCTGCTGTATGAAATGATATAGACAAAAAAGGAGAAAAACTTATGGGACTTGACATCTACGCCGGAACACTGACACGGTACTATTCTCACAACTGGAAAACCATCGTCCAACAGTGGGCGGAGGAAAACGGATATACTTTCAACCGCATCACCCCGGATGGAGAACCTGCTGACAACGAGGAGGAGCTGTCCCCGGCTGAGGTTCAGGAAACGGTGGAGAACTGGCGGGATCAGATTCTGGCAGCTATTTCCCAGCCGGACCAACCGCCCTACACCCCCTGGCCGGAGGACAATGAGAAGCCATATTACACCGACAAGCCGGATTGGGATGCGTTCGGCGCCATGCTGCTGGTGGCTGCCTGCCATACATATGAGGAACCGGTGCCACCTACTGTGGAGAAAGACTGGGACTTTGGGGAGCATCCCCTGATTGCCCGCCTTGCATCGGACGAGGAGCGGGTGTGGTCCCTGTTCAGTGGGGCTACCTGGTGGCTGCCTCTGGCGGATTCCTTCTTATTTCAGGCGCTTCTGCTCACCGATGATCAGGCGGTGATCGCCACTCTGGGCGGACTGCGGAAGGAACTGGAGAAGCTGAACCAGCTGGCGTGGCAGGCCGATGAGGATACCATCCTTGGCTGGGCCGACACTGAGGGATACCCGGTAGATGGAACCATAGACGCAGATGGACGGTACAGCAAGGCGGACATCCCGGAACACACCCCGTATGACACCCAATCCCTTGCCAAGTTTGCCTTCTCCATGTTCTGGCGAGCCATGCGGTTTGCCGAGGAACAGCAGGTGCCCATCCTGCTGGATTATTAAGGAGGAAACCAAATGAGCAATAAAGTTTTCCAGCAAAACCTGGACGACAAAAAAGGTCCCCAGCCCGGAGGCCCCTATCTCATTCAGATGCTGTTCAAAGAGCCGGTAGAAATGCCGGATAAAGAAAAAATGACTGCCGTAATGGAGAAGCACATCGGATCAACCGAGTGTTTCTGTTATGATAAGAAAATGGCCGGCTTTGCCGCACAGGAGCATATTGCAGAGTTCAAGGACGGAAAATGCCCGGTGCAGCTGATGGTGATGAAATGCGACAAGTTCAAGGGCAAAGGCTTTGATGCCTTCCTGATGAGCCAGATGTGGGATTGCCAGGAGGACCGGGAGCGGATCTTCCGGGAGTGCAAATATCAGGTGGTAGCCACCGATATGCTGGCTGCGGCGCTTCCGGCGCTGGAGCGTGCCAATCTGGATGCCGACTTTTTGGAGGCTCTGGCGGAGCTATACCCCACCTGTGAGGCATTCTATTTCCAGAACTGCGGCAAACTGTTTCTGGCGGAGGATGTGCGTTCTCACCAGATTGAAGGCTCGGATCGGTTCATCCGCTTTGGCGTCAATGTCCGCTTCTTTAACATTGAGGGCACCGAAGATATGCTCATCGACACGGTGGGCATGAGCACCCTGTTCCTGCCCGACCTCCAGTACCACTTCCACGACATGGACCCCAACTGGGTGGTAAACCACGCCTACAATGTGGCATCGTACATATTGGAGCATGATAACCCCATTCAGGATGGGGAAACCATAGACGGCGTGGCGAATGGCCAGATGTGCCGGGAGATTCAGTGGAAGTGCCAGTATGAGGACGCCCTGATCCAGCCGCCCAGAGGGGTGCTGGACATTAATATGGGAGAGTGTGCGTCTGGAATGCGTTAATATAAAATGATGCCATATAAAAAAGATAGTTGACATTATATCGTAAAATGACAGCTATCTTTTTTATATAAGGGTTTTGGTTAAGATTTTCGTTCTACAAACCACCGGCCTATATAAGTTCCCGTTAAATTTGTACTGCGTTCAAAAAAGAGATGGCTTTGCTTTCCGTTTACCAAAATTGTATAACAGTCGCCCTGACCTCCAGCTTTCCTTGCAACAGAGGGTTTCACATTCAAAATGCGGTCAATTGTATAAGGCGTTCCATCTTCCCAGGTAAGTTCTTCTGGAAGCATTTTTCCGTCTGGAAGGAAGGCTGCTCTTACGTTTACATAAACCTTGCAGTCTGTCTGAACACCGCTCATATAGTTCTACCTCCTTAAAAAGTTTTTTAACTTCTTCCAGTTCTTCCTCAAGTGTAGATGCATCTGAATGGAAAATGAGATGTGCTTCATCCTTTGTCCATCCGCATAGCAGATAATCACCGGTATGTGTTAGCTCAGAGGTATAGTAAAAATATTGCTGCTTATCTAATTGACAGCAGAAATAGACACACCGGGTAAGAGGGGAGAGGACAGGAGATGGAGTAATAAGCTGATAGATGATAGTTGTCCCATTGTTGCAAAGTTTTTTTCTAAGGGAAAAATCGTTTTCCGTATATGGACAAATATAATCAGACTCTTCCTGATACATGGCATGGAACAAGTCAAGGTATAGATCGGAGCCATTTTTTTCAAGATCCTGACAAAATGATTTTGGGGAAAGATAGAAAAAATGGGGGTTCCATTTATGTTCTACATAATATATATCGCGGATAGTATCTTCGTTCATCAGTAGTCCTCCTATTCAATTGTTTTCAGAAAATTCCCATGTGATACGATGGGAGACTCCAGTTTATAACCTTTACGTTTCATGACACGAAATTTAAAGTCCAGTAATTCTGCTGGTACATAAAGAGCTTTGGCCGCCTGAAAGAAAAACTGGTCTTCGTTTAATGCATTTAATACGCAGTCATCGGATAACAGCAGTTCGGCAGCAAAGAGATTTGCTTCATATTCCTGCCGATCTGTATCGTCAAATAGTGTAAATTCATGAAACGCAGCTGTTATGTTTGTATGAAGCACGGAGTGAGCAATTTCATGAGCCAGTATGACCCGTTGAATCACTTCCGGTAAATCGCTGTTGATTGTGATATGTTTGATTCTGCGGTGCTGAACATAAAATCCTTTGCAGCACCCTTTATATCTTCCCATCGGTTTTAATACCACGATAATTTTCATTGCCTGTGCCAGACGGAATGGATCCGATTCACCATATTTTTTCTGGATCCGTCTGACTTCTTCAGATATGGATTGAATAGTCAAAACAGCTCCCTCCTTTCGGACTATATTACGGGAGAAGATTATTGTGGATTTTTCTTTTTGCCAAAGGTTTTTCTGGCTGCTTTTTTACAGTCATAGTATGCTTCGGCAACTGCCTGAAAATAAGCATCTTTTGCTTCTTCGCTTAGAGTGCCTCCTGCAAAAAGAGCTGTGTTCTCAGCCAGCATTTTCTGTAGATCCAACGCCTCCCTGGTTCCGCTATTTTTTCTCATATCTTCTACATATTCCATGCGGTCTAAGCCGTAAGATGGATCCTCTATGTTATCGTTCTGCAGATACTCGGTTGATACCTCCAGTGCCTTTGCCAGTTTATAAAGCTGTGCCTGGTATGGTTTTCTTTCGCCTAATTCATAAGAAGTAATTGTCCGGATACCCATTCCGGCTTTTTCTGCTAATTGTTTCTGACTTAATCCAAGATTTCCGCGTTGTTCTTTAACTTTAGCACCAAAAGATTTCATGTCAGACCTCCATTCGTTTTAGTGTGCGTAAACTTGCTAACTGTGCTATTGACAAGTGTGCATGTAGTTGCTAATATTTGAATTAGCAAGAGTTGGCAAGTATCAGTGACTATATGCACATTATAATGGTAAGTGTGCAAGCTGTCAAGAATAAGTGTGCTAATACTTGCTAGGAAAAATTGGAAGAGGGTACAGAATATGAATCGGACAATCCTTCATAGTGATATGAACTGTTTTTATGCTTCTGTAGAAATGATGCTGAACCCAGAGCTACAGGGAAAAGCAGTAGCAGTGTGCGGGTCCACAGAAAACCGTCATGGAAAGGAAATTGATTATAGAATCAGAGAACTGTATGAAAGTGAGTTGCGCAGGACAAAAACTTCCTCTAAAGGTCTTGAATATTTGAAGACATTGGATCGGATCAAACAGTTTGATATCCGAAAAGAAATGGAAACCCTTTCTGGAAGAAATAAAGAGCGGCTCAAGTATGAAGGGCAAGTGATTTTTCTTCCCTATATACCGGATCAGGACATAGCATCAGATTTTGATTATATCCAAGATAAAAGCGAACTGGTATGGGCGGGCTGTTTGAGTCCGCCCGGGCAGCCGGAAGCGGCTGGTATATGCAGATGGCGCTCAATTCCTCCCTGGATTCGCTGATGAGCTGTTATCACCGGGAGATTTGGGATAAATACCGGATTTTTGTGCTGGAATGTGCGGATAAAGAGCGCCTGGCGGCGGAGATGGAGCCGCAGATGGAAACATATCTGGCGGCAGCGCCCTTTTATCCGGTCAGCGGCGGCAAGGCACAGATCGAAGCGATGGATGCGATCACCGGCCATAATGGGGATTTCTTTGCGAAGGAAGTTACCGATTATATGAAAGTGGGTGTCTGGACGCTGGAAAGTGAGGAGTCTGAACTGCCTGAGATGGAAAAACGGATGACGGAAGCAAGGGCGGTTCATGGAATTGCGGAAGGATATCAGGAAAATGGCAGAAAAGTGCTGCGTCTGGAAGAGTCGATCGAGGCGATCGGAGCCTGCCTGCAAAAACAGGAGAAACATCTGGAGGAGATGGAGGCAGCGGTTCGCCAGGCGGATGGAAGCTCGTTCTTTCAATCGGCGGAAAGCTTAGAGAAAGAATTAAAGCAGATTCCGGGGCTGGTTGCGGCGTATGAAAAACAGGCGGACCGGCTTGCGAAAGAACTGCAGGGATCGGAGCAAGGGGCGCAGGAAGCCCAGCCGGATCTGGAAGAAACCTCCTGGGGCATGGTACAGGAGGAGATGCGGGGGTATCGTTCGTATTTGGATGAGGATGGAGCGCGCCGCCAGGAGGTAAAAAAGACAGAAGAGACGGCTCACGGAAATGAAGAGGTGGTTGCAGAAGCAGTCCGGAAAGGAAAGGAGATACAGGATTATATCGATGATTGGGAGCCTGACGATGAGCTGGACGAGGAAGCGCTGTGGGCGCCGGTTCTGACGATCACAGCGGGTTTTCAGAAGGATGGACGTTTCCGGGTTCCGGCAGTCCGAGACAAGAAAAAAATGAATGTGCTGGAAGCAGTCAGCCGCCTGTCGGGGACGGATCTGCTGAGTCTTTGTGTGCCGGCGGGAACTGTGATTTCAGAAAAATGGATTTCGACCGAGGCATTTCCGTCGGCATTGTATGCAGACGGAGAGAGCGGAAAGCGGGGGACAGCTGGGGATGTCTGGATGGCGGGGCTTGAACGGGCTCTTTTAGATGCGTATGCGGCGCATTTTTTTACCCGGTTCGGGCAGGAAAAGACGGGAAGTGTCCATTATGAGCAGGAATATCTCTTACAGGGAAATGCGTCGGAGCGGGAAAATTTAAAACGCACCGTCAATGAACTTCTGGCTGTGCGCGAGGCGGTGAATCTGGCAGCTTTATATGCGGATTCTGAAAAACGGTCGGAGGCGGAAGCATTGGCGCTGGCAATCACGGGGCTGGCGGGAATCACACCGATCACGGCGGCGGCATCCTTCTTTATCATGACAGTCTGGGCGTTTGCAGAGTCGGTGGCAGATGTGAAGGTTCTGCTGGCGGGCGGAAAAATTCCTTTTTTCAAACAGCCGGGGGAGTGGCAGATTTCGCTTTCTGCTCTGACGGAAAAGGGCGCGTCCATCTTTCTGGAAACGGGGACGGATCCTTCATTGAAAAACGGGACAGACGACAGAGGGCTGGACTACCAGGACTGGCTGAAACTCTTTTTCCTGATACAGGGAAAGAGCCGTTTCTGTTACCGGATGATGGATATGATTCAGAACCGCATTTCAGAAAAAGAGCCGGGATTTCGGATGGATCAGTGCCAGTATGGGGTAAGTGTGTCCTATGCGGCACAGGGAACGTTGATACCGCTTCGTAGAACGTCCCAGAAGGAATATTAAACACAATTACAGGGGAGTGGAGGACAGTGTCCTTTTTCAGGAGATGATGCAAGTGAATGTGCCTCTCCAAGTACATAAAGAAAGCCAGTAAAAAAGATGATGACAACTAACCTAACAAAACGAATAAATGAAAGTATCTGTGCGGTCGGGATACCCGTCCTTCGGCGGCATAGAGCCCAAGTAACAAAACGACCCTGGAAAAGGGCATTGTCCTCTGCTTCCCTGTGTGCGAGCCTGACGATTGAGGCGGCGCTTAGTCTGACATTGTTTATGTTTACGGTGATTCTCCTGTCAGTTCCGATGGAAATACTGGATACTCAGAGAAAGGTGCAGACGGTGCTGGAAGTGACGGGGCGGGAACTGGGATGGCAGGTGTATCGGACATCCCATACGGTGCATCCGGCAGAAATGGAGGCGGGAAAAGCGGCAGAGGCAGGAGAAAAGGGAACGGGGGGCTGGTCAGAACTTCCGTCCGGGCTTATCCTGCAGGGATATTTAAAGGAGAAGATTCAGACAGCGGGCGGGAACAAAGTGTCCAATATCCAGTGTGGCGCCAGCCGCGTATCGGAAGATGGAGAATGGATTGACCTGCGCGCCTCCTATCAGGTGCGGCTGCCATTCTCGGTATTTGCGCTTGACCATGTGACGCTTACTTCCCGGAGTCGGAAGCGGGGATGGATTGGGGCGGAAGGCGGGTATTTCTCAGAGAAAAACGCTTCAGAACCGGAGGGAAAATGGGTCTATGTGGGGCGGGACAGTACGCGCTACCATCTCTCGCCTTCGTGCCATTATATATCGAATCAGATCACCGCGGCTGCGTATGCAGATGTAATTTCGGGGGTGCTTAGAAACAGCGGGGGATGCCGTTATAAGGCTTGCAGATACTGTGGAAAGACGGTGTCGGCGGGAGGTATGGTGTATATTCTTCCGTCCGGCGAGGTTTACCATGGAAAGCAGGACTGTTCGTCATTGGCATATTATGTGCAGAAGGTGCGGCGATCAGAGGTGGAATATATGGGTGTGTGTTCATACTGTGGAAGTGGATAGGTGCGGATGGCGGAAAGAATCAAGGAGGGGTGAGAGGGCGGAGTGATGGAAAACAGTGCAGGAATAAGTTTCATGGGATTTACGCGGATGGATTTGGAAAGTGCAGTATGTTTCCTCTGTGCGGTTGTTTTTTCCCTTTTTCTGATGGTCTTTTCCTGGCAGGATTTTCATAGAAAACGGATACGCGTAAGCTGGCTATATGGATTTGGAACGGCAGGAATGGCGCTTACGATGATACGGTGTGTGCTGTCGATTATAAAAGATGGATGGGATTGGAAAAAAAGTGTGTTGCAGATAACGGTATGGCTTTTGGGAATGCTGCCGGGGATTTTTTTGTTCTGGATGGAGCGGCAGACGAAAGGTGCGGTCGGACTGGGAGATGGCTGCTTTTTTCTGATCACTGGGTGCTATCTGGGGGGATGGCGGACGCTTGAACTTTTGATGGGAGCTGTATTTGTGAGCAGTCTGGTAGGAGGTGTCTGGATGCTTACGGCACTGCTTGGCGGAAAGGGGAATGGTCTATGGGAGAAAATGCGGAAAAAGAAGTTGCCATTTCTGACGTGTGTGCTTCCGGTGTGGATTTGGATGCTGATAGCATCTCTTGGATGAAGCGGGAGGTTTCTGCCAGTTATACGGTGGAAGCCTCGTTTGTGATGGCGGTTGCATTCTTTTTTATCGCGGCACTGTTAAATGGAGTGTTTGAGGTGCATGGCAGGATTACGGGGCGTTTTGTCCTGCAGGAGGCGATGGAATGGTGCCTGTATCGGGAGGAAAAAACGTTGCGGGGAGATGGAATGACTGTGGGGGAGATAAGCAGCAGAGCTGGACAGCGCCTGCATGGATTCTTCCGGTGCGGAGATGCAGTTTTGACGATCCGGGAAGATGGGGGAGACTTGGACGGAAGGGTAAAGAGCAGTACAGAGACGGAGATATCCCTGCGCGGACAGGAGCCGGAGCGGGCGATCCGTTTGCTGACAGTGTTGGAAAATGCAGAGTGATGGAGGATACGGGATGGAGATTCGGTACAGCCGGGAAATGAATCATAATTATATGATAATCGAAGCGCCGGAGGAAGAAACGGGCTATGCGGTACAGATGCTGTCGGCGAATGCCATCGAAGGGCTTTTGAAGTTCCGGGTCCGCCAGACGGAGGAGGCGAGAGAATATTATTATGAGATAACGTCGAGACAGCCGCTTAGACGGGTGTTGGAAAAGCGGACCTTGTCGGGACAAGAACTCCGGTCGATTCTGCTTGGTGTGCTGGCGGTTCTGAAGCGGGTGGAAGAGTACCTGTTAAAAGAGGAACAGCTTTTGCTGGATCCGGAATATCTGTATCTGGAACCCGATCATTTTACTGTGGAATTATGTCTGGTTCCGGGGCATCGGGAAGAGGCGCCGCAGGCGCTCTCAAAACTGCTGGGGTATCTTCTGGAACGTGCGGATCATCAGGATCGGGAGGCTGTTGTATTAGCTTATAATCTGTACCAGATTAGTCTTCGGGAGAATTACGGAACGGCAGATCTGCTGCGCCAGCTTTCGGGGGAAGATCGGATCTTTTCGGCAGAAAAACGAAACGAGGATGAGGGGGATCCTGAGACGGCGGGAGTGTGGGCGGATCGGCAGGAGTGGCTTGAAGCGGAGCAAAATCGGAGGGATACGTTGGAATCTGGATCTGGGAAAATGGCTTTTGACACTCAAACGCCAGCCAGGAAGGATTGGAAATATAGGCAGGAAGCGTTGTATCAGGAGAAAACGACGAAAAAGAACCTGGAGTCGGTAGAGAATTCAGATGAAGTGGGGGAAAAGTCTGAAAGGGCAGGTGGAAAACAAAAGGGACAATGGCAGAACAGGTGGATAAAGGTACTTGGAAGCGCGGTGGCAGCTGGCATTGTGTATTGGTACGTGACGGGAGAAATGGATGTATGGCTGTATGCAATCAGCGGCGGCATCGGGGGAATCGTGTTTTTGAGGGAGATGTTGGCAGCCCGCAGAAAATGGCAGGTATATGGTGGCAGGAAGAAAAATCGAGGTCAGGGAGAGGATAGAGAGGAAAGCACGGAAGTGGATCAGGCGAATGAAGCTGGACGAGGTGGAAAGAGTAGTCGTGTGCGGAATGGTGAGAGGAAAGTGATCCAGAAAAAGAAAGAACGGTCTGGGATAGAAGGGACTCTATCATATCAAGACTGGCAGCAGACAACGCCTGAAAACCGCTGGCAGGTCTATCCGGAGAGTGAAGAAGCTTATCGGCAGGAACTTCGAAGAGAAGAAGAAGCACAGATAGAGCGGGCGAGAGAAGCGGGGACTACGCTTCTGTCTGCCTCAAAGAATGGGGAAGGAACGGTGCGCTTAGAGCCGGTGGAAGCCGGAGGAACAGTGATTCAGATTTCCTATATTCCATTTACACTTGGAAAACATCCGGGGCTGTCGGACGCATGTATTGACCGTCCGACCGTCAGCCGTCTTCATGCGCGGATCGATCAGAAGGAGGGCGTATACATTCTGACAGATCTCAATTCAACCAATGGAACATCGGTCAATGGCTATCCGCTTCAGGCAAATGAAACAGTCAGTTTGGGGAATGGGGATTCCATTTATTTGGCGGATGTCGGATATAAATTTTGGGAACACCGATAAATTGTCTGAAAATATGAAATAATAACCAAAAACACGAAATTGATGTGAATTATTTTGCAAGTACATCAATTTCGCGTTTCTGCAAATTTACATAGAACAAGCCATGGGGATATGCTATAATAAAGGCACTTGACATGGAAGTTTCAAGCCAAGTGACAAAAGAAAATACCGCTTTTCCAGTGAATGGAGAAGCATAGAGAGAAGGAGAGACCGACATGACAGACAAAGAATGTATTTTTTGTAAGATCGCTGGCGGAGAGATTCCATCCTCAACGGTTTATGAAGATGAAGATTTTCGTGTGATTCTGGATTTAGGACCGGCATCGAAGGGACATGCGCTGATTCTGCCGAAGCAGCATTTCAAAGATTTATGTGAGCTGGATCCGGCGATTGCGGCCAAAGCTCTTCCATTAGCTGGAAAGATTGGTGCGGCGATGAAGAAAGCACTGGGCTGCACGGGTTTCAATGTGGTTCAGAACAATGGCATATCCGCAGGACAGACTGTTTTTCATTTCCATGTACACATTATTCCGAGATATGAAAATGGACCGGATATGGTGACATGGGCGCCAGGAAAAGCAACGCCGGAAGAGCTGGCAGAAATTAGCAGCTCCATCCGCGAAGAACTGACGCGATAGGAGTTTGGATATGCACCATGAGAATGAAAAAATGGCGCTTTTTGAAGCGCTTTACAGAGAGTACCTGGTACCGCTGAAGAAATATGCGTATAGAATTGGAGTAGGGTACGATGACATTGAGGATATGGTGCATGAAGCTTTCATTGAATATTACAAGCGCTATTCGTTAGATCTGGATCATAAAGTAAAGTTGGTTTTACTGATCCGCATTTTACGGAGCAAGTGGATCGATAACCGGAGGCAGATGCGGCGCCGCGAGATGCTGCATCTGGAAGATCCGGATGCGGAAGAAGAGATTATGAACCTTCTTTTGGAAGGGGAGATAGGAATTCAGCTTCTGGATCAGGAGGTTATCGATAGGGATATCTATTGGAACGTATGGAAGATTGTCAAATCTATGAAGAAGGACTGGCGGGATGTTTTGATTCTCCGTGTTTTGGAGGGCTTGACGGCGGAAGAAGCCTGTGCGGTTTTGAAAATCAAATCAACGGTATGCTGTACACGTCTTTACAGGGCAAAAGCAGAATTGCAGAAGCGCGTGTTGAGGGCAAAGCTGTTTGATATTTAAAAATCACATCGAAGCAGAGCCGTTTCGAATCTGTCCGATGTGATGATAAGCTTACATATTCAGTGTTTTAGTCTTGTACTATACAAACGTAGCAATGCTACTAACTGCGTGCGCAATCATGAATCAGCCCCATGATGGTTTTGACAGCATTGTTTAAGTGGCTTTCAGACATTTTATCAATGAACTGCTGGCGATTTTTATAGGTCTCTTCGATTGCCTGGCTGAGAGTATCTGCGGTTAAAACTTCTTCTTCCAGAACGGTGCTGAATCCCTGTTTTGCAAAGGAGTTGGCATTTAAGATCTGGTCGCCGCGGCTGGCAGCAGCCGACAGAGGGATCAAAATGTTCGGTTTGCGGAGTGCCAGAATTTCGCAGATGGAATTTGCGCCCGCGCGGGAGATGATCAGATCTGCCGCTGCAAAGAGATGGCGGAGTGGTTTATCCACATACTCATACTGAACATATCCTTCGGTGCCGATGAGAGACTCATCCAGATTGCCTTTTCCGCAGATATGTATTACCTGATAGGTTTTCAGAAGCTGCGGAAGAATGCCGCGGACAGCCTGATTGACCGTGACGGAGCCGAGACTTCCGCCGATGATCAGAATTACTGGGCGATCGGCAGAAAGATGGGCGTACTGGAGTCCCGCCAGACGATCCCCGTGCAGAAGCTCTTCACGGATCGGGGAACCGGTCAGAACCGCCTTATCTTCCGGAAGATATTTAAGTGTTTCCGGAAAGTTGCAGCATACCTTGGAAGCGGCTGGAATACAGATTTTATTTGCCAGTCCTGGGGTCATATCGGATTCATGGATGATGACAGGCACTTTATAATGCTTGGCAGCCAGAACGACCGGAACAGCGACAAAACCGCCTTTGGAAAAGACGATATCCGGTTTGTATTTTTTCATAAGCTTGCGAGCCTCAAAGTATCCTTTCAGAACGCGAAGCGGATCTGAAAAATTCTTAAGGTCAAAATAACGGCGCAGTTTTCCAGATGAGATTCCATCGTAAGGGATGCTGGCTGCCTCGATCAGGCGGCGCTCAATGCCGTTATAAGAACCAATATAGTGAATCTCAAAGTCTTCCTCGCGCAGTGCCGGAAGCAGGGCGAGATTCGGTGTAACATGACCTGCAGTACCACCGCCGGTCAGAATGATTTTTTTCATAGTAGTTTCCTCCACACATCAGCCGCTGGTTACGGTGTGAGGGGACAACCATAACCTGAAAACAACTGTTTTTATGCTTTATCATACCCGCAAAGGGTTACATTTAGTATAGTAAACGGAAAAAAAGAAAAGTCAACCTAAAAGTTAGGACGAGGACAGAGAGGAGGGATAAAAAGTGAGCAGAAGCCGGCGCGGAAAAAAAGCTGGAGAAGATGCAGAGCGCCTGCTGCAGGAAGCGTTTGGAGTCAGCGAAGATCAGCTGTTGAAGGATTTTATCCTTGCACAGACGGAAGTAAAAGACAGCGACATACCTCCAGGATCAGAAGATGGCTTTGAGAGGTTGATGGCAAAGTTAGAAGCGGAGGTGGGAACAAGCCCGGAAAGTGAAAAAGAATCATCCAGCGAGAACATTGTCAAACTGCACGAAGAAGCTCGCAAACCACGCCGGTTGAAATCGATTGTAAAAGTCTCTGTAGCTGCCGCCGCTATCGCAGTGATGGTTGTGGCGATGGGGATTTCGGTTGGGGCGAAGAGGGAGTATCGGTATGTGGTGCGGGAGAAGGACAGTGTACGGAATGAGATTGTCTTAAATAATGTTGAGGCTATTCCTGGAGAGGATGAATTAGATAAAGCATATATAGAAATAACTAAAAAAACAAAGGTTCGTCCGTTGAAACTTGCGTATATGCCTAAAAAGATGAAGTATGTAAAAGCAGATATAGGAGAAACGTGGGTTATAATGTATTTTTCTTATGAAAAATATCGTGTAAAGATATTAGAAGAAGTAGGTGGTACTGGTAATTCTACAAATGTTATATCTGATAGAAAAAAAGAAGAGTATATTTATAATGATTTGTTAAAAGAAAATATTTATTTTGAAAAATCAGAGCTTTCAGATGGGAAATTTGAATATAGTGCTAATATTGTAAAAGGGGATACATACTATCAAATTTCGGGGATAATTCCTAAAAAAGAGTTTAAAAAGATTGTTGAAAATTTATTTTTAGAAAATTATTAGGGGGAAATTTTATATGAGAAAAAAATTATATACACTGATATGTGCAGGAATGATTATAGCTGCAAGTATGATGCAAGTTTATGCAGCAGACACACAGTATATTAATGGAGTTTCGGTTGAAGAGGCGGATTATAGCAATGCTTGTTTATTAAATGAAAATGTTTCGGAGGGAATTGCGAGGGGGATAGAACCAAGGGGAAGTATTATTGATACGGCATTAACAAGAATTAGTAATTTAGGAAAAGGAGATATTGGAATCCTTATTCAGACAGTAGCTCATGTAGAGTGTGATAAAATAAAAAATATTGCAGTTCTGCAAAGAGAAGAGGATGGTAAATGGGTAGAAGTTTCTAGATATATATATGATGCTAGCAAAGAGGATTTTCCAACGGAAGATTTATCAGGAATGTCGAATGATTTTACAGTGAAAAACCAGAAAACAGGATATTATTATAGAGTAGTTGGCGTTCATTATGTAGAGTCAAATGGAAAGGGACAGTCCTTTATGACAAAAACAGAGGGAATCAAAATCACCGAATACGGCGACTAATTCTAAACGGGGACAGTGTTACTAAATTTATATTTGCAACACGAAATAGTATGAAAAAAGCGATCACATAAATACCCCCACCTGCAACCATCCAGGAATTTCTGATTCAAAATTCCAGATGTTTTCAGGTGGGGGTTCTTAAACGGTTTTTCATTATGCCAACAGGCGTGAAAGAATCTCCTCAAAAATTCCTATTTCACGTTCGCTTTATACTCCTTCAACGCCTGTGCCAGCTGATCCGGGCAGGAAGTTGGGCGGAAGCCGCACTGGATGCCTTCGATGCGGGAGATTGCCTCGTCAATATCCATGCCATCGATCAGGCGGGCAACGCCCTGTGTGTTGCCGGAGCAGCCGCCGACGAACTGCACATTCTTTACTTTATTATCTTCTACTTCAAAATTAATCTCACGGGAACAGACTCCCTTTGTCTTGTATGTCATGGTAAAACCTCCTCAAAATGGTATGTGTTTTAATCTGCTGTGGCGGGAATCCACCGCAGTAAAATGATTATAGTCTGCCAGTAAAGGTGTTGTCAAGATAACAAAAATCCAGTATACTTTCTTTTGAGAAGATACGGTGTAACTGTTCATAGGTAGGCACTTTTGGAATCGAAAGTGCCGTAAGAAAACATGGTGGCAGCAGGAATTTGTACAACGTGTGAACTGTGACGATACGGTCGTGTTAAAAAGAATAGAAGGATGAATAATAGAATGTACGCTCGGAGTCTTTTCTGCACTTGCTTTTGCGGCTTATTTTCCGCCAGCTGCACCCGAATTTCAGAGGCGGACGCAACGCCAACGCTTCAGAAATTTGGGCGCAACTGACAAAAAATTATCTCACAAAATCAAGCACAGAAAGATTCCGAGAGTACATTTAGAAAAAACAGGAGGATAAACAGATGTTAGGAATCATCGGAGCGATGGATGAAGAGGTGGCTCAGATCAAGGAGAAAATGACGGATGTTACCGTGACAAGCGTAGCCGGTATGGATTTTTATCAAGGCAAACTGGGCGGAAAGGACGCAGTTGTGGTTCGCTCTGGTATCGGTAAGGTAAATGCAGGTATGTGCAGTCAGATTCTGGCGGATCGGTTCCATATCAGCGCGATTGTGAACACAGGTATCGCCGGTTCCCTGCGTGCAGAGATCAACATTGGCGATATCGTTGTATCGACGGATGCGGTGCAGCATGATATGGATGCGAGCGGATTTGGATACCGGATCGGACAGATTCCGCGAGTAGATACCTTTGCATTTGAGGCGGATGAGAAGCTGCGCGAGCTGGCGATTGAGTGCAACCAGAAGGTCAATCCGGAGATTCAGGCATTTCCGGGACGCGTGGTAAGCGGCGATCAGTTTATCTCGGATAAGGCAAAAAAGGAGTGGCTGATCGAGCAGTTTAGCGCAAGCTGTACCGAGATGGAGGGCGCAGCGATCGCACAGGCGGCATATTTAAACGGAATCCCGTTCCTGATTATCCGTGCCATTTCAGATAAGGCGGATGACAGCGCAGGTATGGACTATGCGGCGTTTGAGGCGCAGGCGATCAAGCATTCGGTAAACCTACTGCTTGAAATGGCGTCCCGGTATGAGGCGTAATGAGTCATAGATATGATTCACAGACAGAATTTTTAATAACCCGAAATTTTGCATGATACGCATTATTAATACCTATTTAAAATCGAATTAAGGCAGAATTTGACGAACGATTTTCCCCTTTCTCATCTTCACAAAGACTCTTTCGGCGGCTATAATAAAGCCACGATGCAGGCGGGATTTGACAGGGCGCAAAAAGCAGAATGTGAAAAGCAGAATGTGAAAAGCAGAATGTGAAAAGCAGATTGTAAAAAGCAAATTGCAAGAGACAAACTGCGAAGCGCCTAAACCTGACCTGTGGCAAGCCATCCGGAAGTGATCCGGAAGTAGAGAAAGGGGAGCTTTTTTATGCTGGAATTTTTACAAACTGGAAAAGCGCTGTCCGTTCTTGCGGCGATCGGAATGATCGGATTTGTCAGCAAGTTGATTACACGGAGCCTCTACAAAAGATTATTAAAAGAAACTGACAACATGGCGATGACCCGGAACAAGAATCTTCAAAATCTGAAGCAGCGGTTGGAAAATACCTGCCGCCTGGGACAGAACATCGTGAACACGCAGGCATATCTGGACAAGCAGATTGACGGATTTTCATTTTTACATATTTCGCTGGATGCGTGGAACGGCGTGTCAATGGAAATGGTGCTTTTAGGGCTTCTGACCGGAGCAGCGGAGGCATTTCTGGCGTACTGGTATGAGCTGGATGCAAGCTATATTGTGCTGTATGCATCGGCAGCTGTCATGAGTGGTCTGTTTCTGGCATTTATCGAGAGCTGTTTCCAGATTGACCAGAAACAGCAGCGGCTGGAAACGGCGCTTTTGGAGTATGTGGATAATTCGGTGTTCCTTCGGGCGGCACGTGAGAAGGAGACGCGCGGACAGGAAATGTCAGGAGTTTCTGGAGTATCCGGCGGAATTGCTGGCGCGGACTCGAATGTGCGGGAAATGCCGAAACGGCTGCAGAGTGCTTTGCGGGCAGAGCGCGGTGTGAGCAGTCGGGATGGCGCAGAAACGAATAATCGGGATCTGGGAGAAACGGAGTTTGAAAAAGGAAAATCGCGGACAGAGATGAGAGTGAATCCGTTCCGTGAGCGGGATGCACGGGCACAGAATCTGATGCGGGCAGTTCGCACTGCACCGTGCGAATCGGAGGAACGGGACAAGCATGAGACAGATGGGCATCTTGCGGATCGCCGGATGGTATCAGGAAATGAAACGGGAAACAATACGGGTCCCAGGCAGGAAGCAAAGGAGCGTCCCAGCGACAAGGAAATGGAGTATTTGAAGCAGAGCCTCGCTCAGATTGCAGCAAGCCGGGATACGCGGGAAACACGAAATGGAGAGGCAAATGCAGGTGACTGGATGAAAGGTTTGAGCCGCGAGGAGGCGCAGGTCCTAGGAGATATTATGAGGGAGTATTTATCGGGATTGTAAATGATGAATCCAACTGAAAACCGGTTGCACATGGGTGTCCAGATTGCTATAATAAGGATAAGTTAAGTTTTTGACAAAGTAATCACGCCGCCTGCGGACGGCTGAAATGCAAAGGAGAGAAAACGTATGGAAAAAGATGTGATCTTTGATTATTCAAAAGCAGCTGCATTTATTCATGAGGAAGAGATCGCCGGTATCAAGGCGGGCGTGCAGGCGGCAAGAGAGACGCTGGTAGAAAAGACCGGCGCGGGCAATGATTTTCTTGGATGGATCGACCTTCCGGTGGACTATGATAAGGAAGAGTTCGGACGCATCAAAAAAGCTGCGGAGAAGATTCAGAAGGATTCCGATGTCCTGCTGGTAATCGGTATCGGCGGTTCGTATCTGGGCGCAAGAGCGGCGATCGAGTTCCTGTCCCATAGTTTTTACAATAATCTTCCGAAAGAAAAAAGAAAAACACCGGAGATTTACTTTGTTGGCAACAGCATTAGCAGCAAATACATCCATGATCTGATGGATTTGGTCGATGGAAAAGATTTCTCTATCAATATTATTTCCAAGTCCGGTACGACAACGGAGCCGGCGATCGCATTCCGTGTATTTAAGGAGATGCTGATTGAGAAATATGGTAAAGAAGAGGCAAACAAGCGAATCTACGCGACGACAGACCGGGCGCGGGGCGCACTCAAGAATCTGGCAAATGAAGAGGGCTACGAGTCCTTCGTGGTTCCGGATGATGTTGGCGGTCGTTTCTCCGTCCTGACGGCAGTCGGTCTGCTTCCGATCGCGGTCAGCGGCGCGGATATAGATGCGTTGATGCAGGGCGCGGCAGACGCGAGAAAGAATGCACTGGAGACTCCGTTTGAGAAGAATTCTGCTCTGTTATATGCGGCGGTCCGCAACATTCTGCTCCGGAAGGGCAAACAGGTCGAGATTGTGGCAAACTATGAGCCGAGCCTGCACTATGTATCGGAGTGGTGGAAACAGCTCTACGGCGAGAGCGAGGGCAAGGATCAGAAAGGTATTTTCCCGGCAGCGGTTGATTTAACGACCGATCTTCATTCGATGGGTCAGTTCATCCAGGATGGCGCGAGAATCATGTTTGAGACAGTTCTGGAAGTGGCTGAATCTCCGGCGGAGATCATTTTGAAGAAAGAAGATGTTGACACGGACGGTATGAACTATCTGGCTGGCAAGAGCGTGGATTTCGTCAACAAGAGTGCGATGAACGGCACGATTCTGGCACATACCGACGGCAGTGTGCCGAACCTGAAAGTGACGATCCCGGCGATGGATGCATACAGCTTGGGACAGCTCTTCTATTTCTTTGAATTTGCCTGCGGCGTCAGCGGATACCTTCTGGGTGTCAATCCATTCAACCAGCCGGGCGTAGAGAGCTATAAGAAAAATATGTTTGCACTGCTTGGCAAACCGGGCTATGAGGAAGCGAGAGAGGCGCTGCTTAAGAGACTGTAGGGGGCGGACATATAAAAAAGTATGCGTTCTGCGGCATTCTCTCCGGCATGTTCCATGAAGGAAACTGCAGCCCGGATATAAACATAGAAAACGGAACATAGAATAAAAAACGCTTTTATCAGCAAAAACTGATAGAGGCGTTTTTTTGTGTAATAGGAAATTCCTTGGAATTCCCCATTACACAAAAAGGCACATTCTTTTATGCCGCAGAACCTCGAAAAAACAATTTTCAAAAATTATAGATAATTTTTACATAAATCACCTCCTGCATTTTACAAACCATCTTTAAGATAGAATCTGGACACAGCACAAGTGATTTGACAGAAGAGAAGCGCGGCAAAGGACTCCCGATCACGATTTTGACATAGATGGCTGGTTCCAAGGTAAGACAGACTGGGAGATGGGACACCGCAGCAGGAGGAGAACGAATGAAGGTAAGTATGAGACGTCTGATGGCGCTTGCGATGGCAGGCACGATGACATTGATGGCAGGATGCAGCCAGGCATCCAGCTCGGCGACAGGAAGCAGCGACACACAGAGCGCGTCCGGAGAGAGCGGGGCAGAGAAGGCGGCATCCGGCGATAAAACGGTGATTGAATACTGGCACTGTAACGCAGAAACCCAGGGAGGTCTGGTCGTAGACGATCTGGTAAAGAAATTTAATGAGGAAAATGATCACATCGAGGTAGTAGCGAAATACAACCCGGATATGTACAAAGGTCTGATGCAGAATCTGCAGGCGGAAGCGGCGACCGGAAATACACCGGCGCTTGTTCAGATTGGCTGGGCATTTCTGGATTATTTCTCCAATAACTTTGACTATGTGGCGCCGCAGGATGCGATTGATAAATTCGACAGCGAGGATGCAAATTTCTTAACCGACAATTTCCTTCCAAATGTCTTAGACCTGGCGGTCAACAGCAACGGCGAGCAGGTCGGAATCCCGTACTCCTTAAGCAGCCCGGTTCTCTACATCAATAAAGATCTCTTAAAAGAAGCGGGCCTTTCCGAAGATGGACCGGAGACCTGGCAGGAAGTACAGGAATTTGCCGAGGCAGTCAAAGAGAAGACAGGAAAATATGGTTTCTATATGCAGGAACCGGCAGACTTCTGGGCGCAGCAGGCATTGGTTGAGAGCGCGGGAGCGGATATGTTGACTGCGGATGCATCCGGCAAGAAAAAAGCAAGCTTTGCAACCGAGGACGGCATTGCGGCAATGCAGATGATGCAGGATATGGTAAAAGATGGTTCTGCCCTTCATGTTTCATGGGAAGAGGGCTGCCAGAGCTTTATCGACGGCAACTGCGCGATGCTCTACACCACCATTGCGAGACGCGCTTCCGTACAGAAGGGGGCACAGTTTGACGTAGCAACCGTGAAATCCCCGCTGTGGAACGACAAGGAGCGCAAGGTTCCGGCAGGCGGCTGTTTCTTAGCCATCACCGCGCAGAGCGACGAGCAGATTCAGGCGGCATGGGAGTTTGAAAAGTATCTTTACAGCGTAGAATCAATGGCAGCATGGACCGAGGGAACCGGTTATGTACCGCCGAGAAAAGATGTGGCAGAGGCAGAAAATGGATTGAAAGATTTTCTGGCTGAGAACACAATGATGAATGCAGCGATTGAGCAGATGGACGGCGTTGTATCATGGACCGCATTCCCGGGCGATGCAGGCCTTGAGGCAGAGCAGCTTCTTCTGGATATGAGAGACCAGATTCTGGGCGGTCAGGTATCTGCGAAAGATGGTATGACGAGCACACAGGATGCGATCAACCAGCTGCTGGATGCACAGTAGGGACAGGCAGCCTGACGCTTGGAACGGCTTTCGGGTGGCAGAAAAATCATTACAAAATTTAGGACAGAAATGAGAATGGGGTTGTTGCGGAATAGCAGAACGTGTTTTGGCAGAATGGACTGCGTGCAGATAAGACGCAGGAAGCGGCCGGAGCGCGAAAGAGCTGTTTGGCGGCAGCCCCTTCATAAAATGCATTGGAATGGAGGAAATAGTTTGAATCGGGAGGACAAAAAACAGGCAGCGCTTGGATATGTTTTTTTGCTGCCGTCGCTCGTCATGTTTGCGGTATTTATGTTTTATCCGCTTTTTTACACGCTGTATTTGAGTTTTTTTGAGTGGAACATGGTAAAGCCGGTCAAGAAGTTTGTGGGACTGGGGAATTATATTTCCGTTTTGAAGGATCCGAATACATGGAAAATCTTTGGCAATACATTCTGGTACATCGTGATTCTTCTGGTGTTTAACTTTGTGATGCCGTACATTTTATCATTCATTCTTTCGTGCGTCATCAAAAAGGGACAGAGTTTTTACAAGGCGGTCTTTTTCCTGCCGAGTGTGATTTCGCTGGTCGTCGGCTCGATTCTGTATACATGGATTCTGAATCCGATTTCGGGTCCGGTCGCGATTGTGGCAGGCTGGTTTGGGCTGAAACTGCCGTTTTGGTCGAAAACGGAGGGCTGGGTCATCGCGGTACTCTGTATTATCACGACCTGGAAGACGTTTGGCTACAATTTCATCAACATCCTAGCGGGCGTCTCCGGTGTCTCAATGGAGGTCATCGAGGCGGCGCGTCTGGAAAATGTGCCGATGTGGAAGATTTTTAAGGATATCGTCGTGCCGATGAGTTCTGCAACTGGAATCTATGTGTTTATTACGACGATCGTGCAGGGACTCCAGTATGTGTTCACGCCGATCAAGGTCGTCACACAGGGAGGACCGAACTATGCCAGTTCGAACCTGATTTATATGTCGTACCATGAGGCGTTTACACTCTATAAAACAGGAACTTCCTCGGCGGTATCGGTCATGACGATGGCACTCTTTATCATTCTTTTGGTGCTGGAATTCCGGTTTGTAGAAAAGGGGGTTTACTATGAAAACTAAAGACAGACAGATCGGCTGGCATCTGTTTCTGGTGGTGGTCGTTTTCCTCCTTCTGATGCCGATCGTATTTGCAATTTCCAACTCTTTCAAGACGATGCAGGAGGCGTTCAACACGGTTTTTCAGGTGATTCCGCTGCATCCGACGCTGGAAAATTATCGGCATGTATTTGACAAACTGCCGTTTGTGAAAATCACGCTGAATACGTTTCTGATCGCATCGACGGTCACGATTTTTAAGACAATCACGGGACTTCTGGCGGCGTATGCGTTCGTCTATTTCCGGTTTAAGGGAAAAGGATTTTTGTATTTTATTATGTTAAGTACGCTGTTCATCCCGTTTACGGTCACGATGATTCCAAATTATCTTCTGATCTCTAAAATCGGTCTGCGCGATCGTATCTGGGGCGTCGCACTGCCGCAGCTGGCGGATGTGCTGGGAATTTTCCTGCTGCGCCAGGCAATGCGTGGAATCCCGCTGGCACTCATTGAGGCGGCACGGATGGAAAATATCCGGCACATGAAAATCATGCGCGACATTGTGATTCCGCTGGTGCGTCCGTCCATCATTTCCACCGGCATCATTTTCTTTATCAATTCGTGGAATGAATATGTGTGGCCGGTGCTGATCTTAAAATCCAAGGAAAATTATACGCTGTCGCTGGCATTGCAGATGTACATCAGCGCCGAGGGCGGTACGGAATTTACGATGGCGATGGCGGTGTCGGTGCTCACGATGCTGATTCCGCTGGTACTGTATATCATTTTCCAGCGCTATATCATCAATACATTTGCGGCGTCTGGATTGAAGGGATAATGGGAGATTGCGCTGGACATAAGAAAGGGATAGATTAATTCAATGAAAAATATTGTATTTGAAAATGTTAAAAAAGCGTATGGCAAAAATGTGGTCGTGGAGGACCTCTGCATGGAGGTAAAGGAGGGCGAACGCCTGATTTTATTAGGTCCGTCCGGCTGTGGAAAATCGACGACACTTCGCATGATTGCGGGACTGGAAAATGTGACCGCCGGAAACCTGTGGATGCGCGACCAGGTGGTAAATGATGTGCCGTGCGGCGAGCGCGGTGTCTCGATGGTGTTTCAAAACTATGCGCTGTTTCCGCATATGAGCGTCAAGAATAATATCATATATGGTTTAAAAGCGCACAAGATGGATGAGAACGAGATCGATGCGCGCTTAAAAGAAGTCCTCAAAATGCTGGAACTGGAAGGGCTGGAGGATCGGAAGCCGAAGGAGCTTTCCGGCGGACAGCGCCAGAGAGTGGCATTGGCGAGAGCCGTGGTAAAGCGCGCCGACTATTTCCTTCTGGACGAGCCGCTGTCAAACCTGGATGCACAGCTTAGGATGCGTGCGAGAAAAGAACTGGTAAAAATCCATGAAATGTACCACCCGACGTTAGTCTACGTTACGCACGACCAGATCGAGGCGATGACGGTTGGCGATCGGATCGCGCTCATGTACCGGGGCAAGATGGAAATGCTCGATACCCCGTCACACGTGTACAATCGTCCGGCAAGCGTGTTCTGTGCGAAGTTTATCGGTTCGCCGTCCATGAATATCGTGGAGGCGGAATATCATAACGGGGCGCTTGTCATCGGGAAGCAGAAGGTAGAACTTCCGGGTATCTGGCAGCGGATCGCCGCGCAGTGCCCGTCGGGACTGCTGTACGCCGGTGTCCGCCCGGAACACGTGATGATGAGCCGCACCCCGCAGGAGCGGTCGATCGAGGGCATGGTCCGTTACGTGGAGGATTACGGAAACCGGTACGGTGTTTATATTCAGGTCGAGGGAGACAAGAACGAGCTGATTGCCATCCGCGAGGGCGAGATTCCACAGCCGGGTGAGAAGGTATACATCCATGTGGAGACGGAAAAGCTGCATCTGTTTGACCGCGGGACGGAGAAATCGCTCGGTTACCCGGAGATGGTGATCCGCGCACAGGAAAAGCTGGCGGTGCCGAAATTGGAAAAGGCGATCGCCCAGTAAGAATAGAGATAATAGAGCGAAAAAAGTGTTTTCAAAACAAGATTATGAACGTATATTTTGAAGAGGAGACATGCAATCATGAGAAAAATTCTTATCAGCACTAATATGTATAAAGGCAGCGAGTTCGGTCAGGTTCTTCCGTATCTCAAACGGTTTCCTGGACAGGTGGGAGTCGAGGTGTTTCCGATGTTTCATGAGGAATGCTTTGAGAAGAACCTGCGGGACGCCATGCCGCTCTTAAAGGAAGTCCCGGTCAGCTTCCATGGTCCATATTATCAGGCAGAGCATTCGGCAGCGGAGGGGACTGTAGAGTATGCGCGCACGATGGAGCTGCTTGAAAAGACGCTTTCGTATGCGAAAGAGCTTTCAAGCAAATATCTCGTTTATCATCACAACAACTGCCGCATCATACCGGGCGAGAAGGAAGACCGCGTCCGTGTTTCCTGTGAAAATTATTACACCGTGAAACAGCTGTGTGAGGAGGCGGGAACCCAGGTGGTCGTGGAGAATGCCGGAGTTCTGGAGCGCGGAAACCGTCTCTTCGATGAGCAGGAATTTATCGATCTGTGCCGCCGGGAACAGTATGCGGTGCTCATCGACATCGGGCACGCCTGGGCGAACGGCTGGTCGCTTAAGCGGGTCGTAAACGCGCTGGCGGACCAGATTGTGGCGTACCATCTCCACAACAACGACGGTGTCCACGACAGCCATCAGAGGATTCATGAGGGAACACTTGATTTTGACTGCTTTTTAAAATTGGCAAAGCAGGCGACGCCGGATGCCGAGTGGGTCATGGAGTATGCGATGGACGTTTCTGGAAATGTGCGGGGGATTGAGGAAGATCTGCAGTTTCTTTTGAAAATGGGAAGTGCTGCACGATGACACAGTGGCAGTGAATTTTGCCGAAAAGCCCCGCCTTGTCAACTCTTAAAAAAGCTGATATACTGGACATAAGATTGTGAGAAAAGATGTCCGGAGAGAACATCCGGACACGGTAAAAATGAAATTTGACAGCGGGAAAGGAACGGCAGGATGTTTCGTCTTTGGGGAAAAATGATGAAGGAAAACCGGATGCTTAGGGATATTGTGATCAGCAACGGTGATTATACAATGTCGAGAACGGCGATGGTGTTTGACGCGATCGACCAGATTTGCTATGCCTTTGATCTGGGGCATCCGGTCTGGCTGGATAAGACGATCGAGGAGTTCAAACGTCACGATAAGGCGCGTTTTACCCAGGACAACTTTATCGAGAGCATCGATTTCGATTATCTGGAGATACAGGTGCTGGAAGAATAAAGGGCAGGCAGCCGTTACAAAAAGACAAAGACCGGGAGGGGCGAGATGGCACAGGCGATAACGGATGTGAAAACATTTCTGGAAGACGCCAGACAGGCAGTGGTGGAGCTGGCGGAGTTTGAAAAACAGGAGGAGACGCTTGCTCAGGAAGAGAAAAAGCGTCTGCGCGTGCTGGAGACGGAGCGGAAAGCGGTGGCGGATGCCGTGAATTCGACCGTGAAAAAGCGCCGGGATGAGATTGAAAAAAGCTATGACGATGAGCTTGGGAAGCTGCAGGATAAGCTGAAACGCACGCGGACACGCCGCGAAAAGGCGAAAAACCAGGGCATCAAGGAGCGGATTAAGGAAGAAACGCAGGAGCTTCACGCGCACAACCGAGAGCTTGCCGTGCGGATGCGGACGCTGTTCCAGTCGGATCGTGTTCCATTTGTCTGCAAAAGCCCACTGTACTATGCGCTGTATTTTCCGAGGGGATTCAAAGAATTTCTGACGGTGTTGATTACCTTTGCGATCTGTTTCCTGTTGATCCCGTGCGGCATCTACAAGCTGCTTCCAGAACAGAAGACTTTATACCTGGCGATGATCTACGGCGTGGATGTGGTTGTTTTTGGCGGACTGTATATCCTGATTGGAAACTGGACGAAGGATCGCCATCTGGCGGCGCTGCAGGAAGGACGTTCGATCCGCAGTCTGATCGCGGCGAACAACCGCAAGATCGCGGTGATCACCTCCTCGATCCGTCGGGATCGCAGTGAAGCGCTCTACGATCTGGAAAAATACGACGATGAGATCTCCCAGATGGAGCAGGATCTGGAGGAGACGGCGAAGAAGAAAAAGGACGCATTAAACACCTTCGAAAATGTGACAAAAACCATCCTGACCGATGAGATCACCAGCAACAGCCGTGCAAAGCTCGAACAACTCAAAGAAGGCCATCAGGAGGTCGAGAGCCGCCTGCACTATACCGAGACGGTAATCAAGGAAAAGAGAATCTTTATCACAGATACCTACGAGTGCTACTTAGGCAAGGAATTTCTGAATCCAGAAAAGTTGGACGCGCTAAAACATATTCTGGATAACAGCACAGCCGTTAATTTAAGCGAGGTCATCGCAGAGTACCGCGAACGCGGCGGAAAGTAAACTGTGGAAATTATTTCATAAAAATAAATAATTAGATATAGGAACAACCAGAAAAAAGATGTGACACCGGGCGCTGTAAAGCTGCCTTCTGTCACATCTTTTTTCGTCCGTGTATATATCCTTCAATTTTCGCATAATTTCCTGCCACCCCGCCTATAATAAAGGTAAAACAACCCCTGTCCAACAGGCAGGGAGAAAACAGGACGGTGTGGGAGATGAACAGACGGGGACGCAGCCGGTTCGGTGGCAGTCCGGAGATATATTACTACAATTCAGCCCGCCGGGACGCGGTGGGAGAGCTGGCAGGGCAGTTAAGTGGGCTGATTCAGGAAGAAATGACCCAAAGGCATAAAAAGAAACTGGTTTTCCTCTGCATCGGCACGGATCGCTCGACCGGAGACAGTCTGGGACCGTTGATCGGATATAAACTCAAACAGGAACGGCGGCGCGGTACGCTGGTATTCGGAACACTTGATCGCCCCGTGCACGCGATGAACCTGGAACATTACGTGCAGGTTTTAAAAAATGGGTACCCGGATGCGCTGGTGGTGGCGGTCGATGCCTCGGTTGGCGATGAAAGCCACGTCGGCTATGTCACGCTGGGGCGTGGGGCTTTAAAGCCGGGGCTTGGCGTCTGCAAGGAGCTTCACGCGGTCGGAGATCTCTTTATCACCGGGATCGTGGCGGGCTGCAGCCATTACGATCCGATGATGCTGCAGAGTATCCGCCTGGCACTCGTCATGCAGCTGGCAGACTGCATCAGCGCGGGGATCGGGCTTGTCGAAAATTTCTGCCTGGATGCTGCCTCCGTTTGACAAATTTTGCATGCAATCGGCGTTATGATAGGCGGAAAGAAATTCATCATACTCCTGAAATTACGGAAAATCATGTTACTGTATTTGTGCAGGTATTTTCAGCACTGAAAATGCTGCGCGGTGCAGCAATCAAATCATGGAAGCAAGTACAGACCCGGTTTCAGGAGAATCTATCATAGCGGGGTGAACATATGGGAGAATATTCTGGTTCCCGCGCAGAACTGCCGAAAAATATCCGGCAGATCGGCGAGCGGGATGAGGTGGTCCGGTTGTATGTGGAGGATTATGTAAACACGTATTTGAAACAGGTATATCCATCCGGCGGACCGGGACTCCGGGTCGGGCTGCTGCTCGGAAATTCGGATCCACAGCAGGAGGTTCCGTGCCTCTTTGTGGACGGGGCGCTGGAGATGGAGGAGGTTGTGCCGTCCGGGGAGAAGATTGTCTTTTCGGAGGCGGCATGGAAAAAGGCATACCAGCGGATGGAGGAGACATTTCCGAAAAAGACCGTGCAGGGGTGGTTTATCTGCGGCGCGCCGGGGTGTATGTTAAGTCCCCTGACCTACTGGCGGCTGCACAAGCAGTATTTCGGTGGGAAAAACCAGCTTATGTACATAAACAGCGGCGTGGACGGTGAGGCGGCATACTATGTGATGTCGGAGGACGGGTTTTACCGTTTGAAAGGATATCATATATACTACGAGAAAAACCAGATGATGCAGGACTATATGATTCTGCGGAAGGACGCCCGCCGGGTGGAGACAGGCACCGGCGATCGGGTGATCCGCGATTTCCGTAACCGGATGGAAGAGCGGCAGCAGGAGGCGGCGTCGCGTTACGGGACGATCCGGGCGCTGGGGACGCTGTGCGGCGTGCTTTCGGTCGCAGTGCTTGCCGGCGGCGTGGTGCTTTTCGGCAATTACCAGAAAATGCGCGAGATGGAGAGTGTGCTGGTATCCGTCCTCCCGGATGGTGTGCGGGGCACTGCGGACGGGAAAGAGGCGGTCACGGTGGAACAGCTCCGCGGCAGTGTGACGCCGCTTGAGAGCGGCGATGTGGATGCAGACGGAACAACAGCGGAAAACGGAGGACAGGCGCATAAATGGACACTTGAGAGCGCGGCGGATGGAGATACAGAGGGCACTGCCATAGCAGGCAGACAGAATGGACAGGCTTCCGGTGGGCAGAGCGAAGAGGACGGAAAAATGGCGGAGACGAAAGCCCCGTACATTTTGCCGGAGCCGGAGGCACAGCGCGACCTGCCGAATCCGGGCGGCAATTCGACGGCGGGACAGGACTATCCGGTCACAAACTTGAAGCCCGGCGGCACGTACACGGTCGGGGACGGGGAGACGCTCTATGGGATCTGTTTTAAGCTTTATGGCAATATCCGTCATCTGGACGATATCCTTGCGGTCAACCATCTGACCGATGAAAACCGCATTATCGCAGGGCAGACGCTGGTGCTGCCGGATGTGTCCGGAGAATAGCAAAAAGATAATGCCAAACCATCTAAAATAGTGTATAATCAAGATGGCAGTCCAGCTACAGGAGATAAAAAAATGAGTGAGATGAACCCGATTGAACGGGAACAGAAGAAAAAGCAGCTGAGAGGGCGTGTGATCGACACCGCCACGCAGGATATGTTTCCCCGCCGGGGCATAAGCCACGGGGAAAATGAGGAAGAGGTGGCGGAGAAAGCCGAGCGCCATTCCAGACGGAAACGTCTCCGCAGGGTGCTGACGGCGGTGTTAATCGCGGCGCTTTTGGCGGCTGGTTTTATGTATTATAAAGATAACCATGCCTACACGGACTATACGGTGGCGTGGGAAAAAGAGATTGCGGCGAGTGAGAGCAGCACGACGGAATTTGTACCGTTTGGGGAAAATGTCCTGAAATACACGAAGGACGGAGCTTCCTATCTGGATAAGTCCGGCAAGGCGGTCTGGTCGATGAGTTATGAGCTGAAATCACCGATCTGCTATGTCAACGGCGATTATGCCGTGATCGGGGACCAGCAGGGCAATGATATTTATATTGTGGACAAGACCGGAAGCCAGGGACAGGCGACGACGCTTCTGCCGATCCTGCGCGTCAGCGTATCGGCATACGGCATCGTGGCGGCTCTGGTGGAGGACAGCAATGCTTCGTATGTGACCTTTTTCAAGAAAGACGGCAGCGAGCTTGACTGGGCGATCAAGACGGTTATGTCGGGAAATGGTTACCTGATGGACGTTTCCTTATCGCCGGATGGTACGCAGGTCATGCTTTCCGACCTGTATCTGCAGGACGGGGCACTCAAAAACCGGATTGTATTTTACAATTTCTCCGAATATGGAAAGAATTATCCAGACCGTCTGGTCGGAGGTTTTGATGAGCTGGGAGACAGCATCTGTCCGCGCGTCCGGTTCCTCGACGAGGATCACGCGTGTGCATTTGCGGATGATCAGGTGGCATTTTTCTCTTTGGAAAATGTAACAAGCCCGGCGCTGGTGCGCCAGGCGGAGATCGACGGGGAAGTCCGCGGCGTGGCATGGTCGAAGGACTATGTGGCGGTCATCTCGGACAACACCGAGGGCGGAAGTGAGAGCCGTTTGAGCATGTTTAAATCCGATGGAACCGCTATGGGTACGGCAGATTTCTCGTATTCGTGGCGTAACATAAATATACAGGGCGATTTCGTCATCCTAAATAACGAAAATTCCTGTCGGGTCTACAGTCTGTCCGGCAAGGAGCGGTTTGCCGGGGAGTTTGATTTCTCTGTGGCGCAGGTAACACGCGGCCGCGCGTTCAATTCACTGATTATCAGCGGCGGCGACCGGATGCGCGAGATCCGCCTCAAATAACACACGTTTAGTTTTTAAAATTAAGATACATAGCAGGAGGTTACTTATGAATCAGATTGACACATTATCCGTAAACGCGATCCGGATTTTATCCGCAGACGCAATCCAGAAGGCAAATTCCGGTCATCCGGGACTTCCGCTGGGATGTGCAGCAGCGGCTTATGAACTGTGGGCACATCATATGAACCATAACCCAGCTAACCCGAAGTGGGAGAACAGAGACCGTTTCATCTTATCCGGCGGTCATGGTTCCATGCTGCTGTACTCTCTGCTGCACCTGTTTGGCTACGGAAATCTTTCCAAAGAAGATCTGATGAACTTCCGCCAGTTAGATTCCAAGACTCCGGGACATCCGGAATATGGTCATACCGTTGGCGTTGAGGCGACGACCGGTCCGCTGGGCGCAGGTATGGGTATGGCAGTCGGCATGGCGATGGCTGAGGCACATCTGGAAAGCGTATTCAACAAAGAAAATTATCCGGTAGTTGACCATTACACCTATGTATTGGGCGGCGACGGATGTATGATGGAAGGCATTTCCTCTGAGGCATTCTCTCTGGCAGGTACCCTGGGACTTTCCAAGCTGATTGTTCTCTATGATTCCAACCGCATCTCCATCGAGGGAAGCACCGACATCGCATTCCGTGAGAATGTACAGGAGCGTATGCAGGCATTTGGTTTCCAGACGATCACGGTAGAAGACGGCAATGATATCGACGCGATCGGCAAGGCGATCGAGGCTGCAAAGGCAGATACCGAGCATCCGTCCTTTATCACCATCAAGACGCAGATCGGCTTCGGCTGCCCGGCAAAACAGGGCAAGGCGAGCGCACACGGCGAGCCGCTGGGCGTGGAGAATGTGGAAGCACTCAGAAAGAACTTAAACTGGCCGAGCGAAGAGCCGTTCTTCGTACCGGAAGAGGTATACAAAAACTACTCCGAGATCGCAGAGCAGAAGGCAGAGGTAGAAGCTGCATGGAACGTGATGTTTGCCGCTTACTGCGAGGAATATCCGGAGATGGAAGCGCTCTGGAACCAGTATCACAATGCAAAGGCGGGCGAGGCGCTGAAAGATGACGCCGGATTCTGGGCAAAACAGGAGAAACCGGAAGCAAGCCGTGCGATCTCCGGACGCCTGATCAACTACATCAAGGATGTTCTGCCGAACCTGTTTGGCGGTTCTGCTGACCTAGCACCGTCCAACAAGACTAACATGAAGGATGCGGGCGACTTCTCCAAGGAGGACAGAGCTGGACGTAACCTGCACTTCGGTGTCCGCGAGCTTGCGATGGCAGCGATCGGAAATGGCATCATGCTGCACGGCGGTCTGCGTGCGTATGTATCGACCTTCTTTGTATTCAGTGATTACTGCAAACCGATGGCAAGACTGTCTGCACTGATGGGCGTGCCGCTGACCTATGTATTTACGCATGACAGTATCGGCGTTGGTGAGGATGGACCGACCCATGAGCCGATCGAGCAGATGGCAGCGCTGCGTGCGATGCCGAACTTCCATGTATTCCGCCCGTGCGATGCGACCGAGACAGAGGCAGCTTGGTACAGTGCTGTTACTTCCGAGCACACACCGACCGCACTGGTGCTGACCAGACAGAATCTGGAGCCGATGGCAGGCAGCAGCCGTGAGGCATTAAAGGGCGGCTACATCATCGACGACTGCGAGGGCACACCGGAGTTAATTCTGATTGCCAGCGGTTCCGAGGTAGCGCTGGCGGTTCATGCAAAAGAGACTCTGGCAGCAGAAGGTCAGAAAGTCCGCGTTGTCTCCATGCCGTGTATGGATCTGTTCGAGGAGCAGAGCGAGGAGTACAAGGAGTCCGTACTTCCGAGAGAAGTACGCCGCCGTGTAGCAGTAGAGGCGCTTGGAAGCTTCGGCTGGGACAAGTACACCGGCTTAGACGGCAAGATCATCGCGATGGAACGTTTCGGCGCCAGCGCACCGGCAGGGCTTCTGTTCAAGAAGTTCGGCTTTACCGTTGAGCATGTGGTAGAGGTGGCTAAGAGCCTGAAATAATGCTGATTTTGGTAAAAAAATAAGATAAAAGACAGGCACCTGTCTGTCGGTAGAAAAGAATGCGGTACCGCTTAAGCAGAAATGCGCCTTTCTCCGGCAGGCAGGTGTATTTTGCTTTCCAAACCTTGCAAAACGGGGATGCATTGCGTATAATAAGAGCCAGCGCAGAAAAAAGATGAGGGCATAGAAGAAAGGCTGCCAGTGCAGCCGTAAGGGAAGGGATCCAGACATGGAAAAAAAATGTATTGGGATAGACGTCGGCGGAACGACGGTTAAGATTGGTATTTTTGAGACGGACGGAACGCTTGTTTATAAGTGGGAGGTTCCGAGCCGCAAGGAAGAGAATGGGGCGTACATTCTTCCGGATGTAGCCGCTTCGATCAGGAAGAAATTGAACGAGCGGGGAATTCCGATGGATGCCGTGATCGGCGCAGGCATGGGATTTCCGGGACCGGTGCAGCCGGACGGCTATGTGGAGGTCTGCGTCAACTTAGGATGGCGCGATCTGAACCCGCAGAAGATTTTGAGTGAGTTATTAGATGGAATGCCGGTCCGCTCCGGTAATGATGCTAATGTGGCGGCGCTCGGCGAGATGTGGCAGGGCGGCGGCAAGGGCTGCCATGATATCGTGATGGTGACGCTGGGAACCGGTGTCGGCGGCGGCGTGGTACACGATCAGAAGATCGTTGCAGGACGCCACGGACTGGGCGGCGAGATCGGTCATATCCATATCCGCGAGGGCGAGAAAGAAACCTGCAACTGCGGCGGACACGGCTGTCTGGAACAGGTAGCGTCCGCGACCGGTATCGCCAGGGAGGCGAGACGGAAGATGGCGGCAAAGCCGGATGCATCGGTGATGCGTGCCTACGGTGATGCGATCACCGCAAAAAATGTGCTGGATGCGGCAAAAGCCGGGGATGCACTGGCGCTGGAGGTTATGGACACCGTGTGCTATTATCTCGGATGGGCGCTGGCGACCATTTCGATGACCGTGGATCCGGAGATTTTCGTCATCGGAGGCGGCGTATCCAAGGCGGGGACTTTTTTAACGGATTGGATTGACCGCTATTACCGCGAATTGACCCCGATCTCTGAGAATAAGGGCGAGGTTCGCCTGGCAACATTGGGAAATGATGCAGGTATCTATGGGGCGGCAAGACTGATCTTAGATTAGGCGTAACTGTGAAGGTGCTGAACAGTTACGATTAGACGCCTTGTTTTGAGTGACAGAGTGCAGGGTAAAGGGGCTGGACGTTTGAAGAAAATAGGGATAGAAAAACGTTCAGATATGCCGAAAAATGCTGTAGACAAGAGGAGACCCCGGAGCGGTCAAGCATCCGGGGCAATTATGAAAAATCTATGTGCAAAATCACTATAAAACAAATTTGAAAAGTGAAATCTTTTATGCTTTTAGTATAAAAATAAGATATGAATAAAATATGAACACCGTGTAAACAGATTATGAAAATTGGCGATTTTGTACAAAAAAGTTTCATGAATCAGAGGTTTCTCTATCAAAACAGAGGATAGAAAGAAAAATGGCAGAATTTGCAGCGCACGGTGCGAATCAGGAGGAAAAAATGGCAGCAGAAAAAGCAAAGAAAACGATTGTAATTGGACATAAAAACCCGGATACGGATTCGATTTGTTCTGCAATCGGCTATGCGAATTTCAAAACACTTCAGACGGGCGGCGAATATGTACCGTGCCGTGCCGGAGAACTGAACCCGGAGACAACCTTCGTACTGGATTACTTTAAGGTAGATGTGCCGAAACTGATTAAATCCGTCAAAACGCAGGTCAAGGATATTGAGATCCGCGAGACTCCAGGTGTTTCCAAGAATATTTCCCTGAGAAAAGCATGGAACCTGATGCAGGAGGACGGTCTGGTAACACTTCCGGCTGTTACCGATAAGAATATATTGGAAGGTCTGATCACAGTCGGCGATATCACCCGTTCTTATATGAATGTATACGACAGCAGCATTCTTTCCAAGGCATGCACCCAGTATGCAAATATCATCGAGACCCTGGAGGGCGCGATTTTTGTTGGCGATGAGAAAGCGTACTTTGATAAAGGAAAAGTCCTGATTGCGGCAGCTAATCCGGATATGATGGAATATTATATTGAAGAGAACGACCTGGTTATCCTCGGCAACCGCTATGAGTCGCAGCTGTGCGCGATCGAGATGGGCGCAAGCTGTATCATCGTGTGCGAGGGCGCTGGCGTTTCCATGACGATCAAAAAACTGGCACAGGAGCGCGGCTGTACCGTCATCACAACTCCGTATGATACCTACACGGCAGCTCGTCTCATTAACCAGAGTATGCCGATCAGCTATTTCATGAAGACTGAGAAGCTGATCACCTTCGATACAGATGATTTCATCGATGATATTAAGGATGTGATGGCAAGCAAGCGTTTCCGTCATTTCCCGGTACTCGATAAAGAAGGCAAATACAAAGGCCTGATTTCCCGCCGTAACTTACTGGGTGCGCGCGGCAAGAACGTGATTCTGGTCGATCACAATGAGCGCGGCCAGGCGGTAGACGGCATCGAGAATGCCAATATCCTGGAACTGATTGACCACCATCGTCTGGGTACTGTGGAGACAGTCGGACCGGTCTTCTTCCGTAACCAGCCGCTGGGCTGTACGGCAACGATCATCTTCCAGATGTACCGCGAACAGGGGCTGGAGATCGACAAGACCATCGCAGGTCTGCTCTGCAGTGCGATCATCTCCGATACGCTTCTGTTCCGTTCTCCGACCTGCACACCGATGGATCGGGCGGCAGCGGTTTCTCTGGCTGAGATGGCAGGCATCAAGCTGGATGAGTTCGCAAACCAGATGTTTGAGGCAGGCAGCGAGTTAAAGGGCAAGAGCGATGCAGAGATTCTGTATCTGGATTTCAAGAAATTCTCAGCTGGAAAGACAAACTTCGGCGTCGGTCAGATCAACTCCCTGAATGCAGAGGAGCTTGGAAAGCTGAAGAACCGTATGCTGCCGTTTATGGAGAAGGCGCGTGAGGACGAAGGTCTGGATATGATCTTCTTCATGCTGACGAATATCCTGACGGAGACGACCGAACTTCTCTGTGTTGGACAGGGGGCGGCACAGGTTGTGGCAGATGCGTTCCACGTAGGTGATGCAAATGAAGAGCTGAAGCAGACGGCAACACTGCCGGGCGTTGTTTCCAGAAAGAAACAGCTGATTCCGGCACTGACAGTGACACTGGAGCAGTAAATCAGGTGACAGTGCGCGGACGGGATTGTTTCATACGGAAAATCCAGTGATAGTTCGTGCAGGGCAGGAAGGTCGGACGGAAAGGAAGGATATCATGACATTTGTATATCCGGCGGTTTTTACGCCTAAGAAAGATGGAAAAGGGTATGATGCATATTTCCCGGATTTGGAGTGCTGCGAGGCGGAAGGTCCGGATCTGGAGGATGCGGTGGAAAATGCGCGGGAGGCAGCGTACAACTGGATCAGCCTGGAGCTGGAGGAAGAGGGCGATCTGCCGGCACAGACGCATATCGATGATATGAGCCTGCCGGAAGGAAGCATGGTGAAACAGATCATGGTCCGGATCAAACTTCTCCCGGACAACGATTAAGAGGATATAGGGATGGCACAGAAGAGAGCGGCTGGAAAGCCAGAAGAGCGTCGCCGGGGAGGAGCAAGGCAGAACCCGGAAGGACAGTTGAAAAAACGGATGGAGACCCGGAACACTCCGGGACCGCGCGCCCAGTGGAAGCCGGGCAATATGATTTATCCGGTTCCGGCGGTGCTGGTCACAGTGGCGGACTGCGAAGGAAACAGCAACATCATCACGATTGCCTGGACGGGCACGATCTGTACGAACCCGCCGATGGCGTACATTTCGGTGCGCCCGGAGCGCTATTCTTACCATATGCTGCGGGAGAGCGGCGAATTTGTCATCAACCTGGCGACGGAGTCGATGGCGTATGCGACCGATTACTGCGGCGTCCGCTCCGGCAGGAATGTGGATAAATGGAAGGAGACAGGGCTCACACCGGTTCCGGCGCAGACGGTGAAAGCGCCGGTGATCGCCGAAAGCCCGGTCGCGATCGAGTGCCGGGTGACCGAAGTCAAGGAACTGGGGTCACATCATATGTTTCTGGCAGAGGTAACGGGTGTCAGCGTGGACGAGCAGTGGCTCAACGAGCGCGGCAGCTTGGAGCTTGCAAAGGCGGAACCGATTGTGTATTCGCATGGCGGCTATTATGGGCTTTCAGAGCTTCTTGGAACATTTGGATGGAGTGTAAAGAAAAAGAAGAGGTGCCAAAGATGAAAAATAATGTAACCCTGATTGGTATGCCGTCCGCAGGAAAGAGCACGGTCGGAGTGCTTTTAGCAAAGAGACTGGGCTATTCCTTTATAGATGTGGATTTGCTGATTCAGGAACAGGAAGGTAAGCGTCTGCGCGAGATCATCGAAGAACAGGGACTGGACGGATTTCTCGATGTGGAGAACCGCGTCAACGCGGGGGTGGAAGCCGAGCAGGCGGTCATCGCACCGGGTGGCAGCGTGATCTACGGAAAGGAAGCGATGGAACATTTAAAATCCATCGGACTGGTTGTCTATCTGAAAATTACCTATGACGAGCTGGTAAAACGCGTCGGCGATGTCAAGGACCGCGGCGTGGCGCTGAAAGACGGCATGACACTTCTGGATCTCTACCATGAGAGGATCTCGTATTTTGAGAAATACGCGGACATCACGATCGACGAGGAAGGTAAAGAGCTGGGGGCGGTGGTTGATGAGCTGCGCGAAATATTGGAAGAGCGCGGTTATGTGCTGGGAAGTGCGCCGGAGGAAGAGTAACAATTTCACATGAGAATGGGGGCAGCCGGTTCTGCCGGACGGGTTTCATAACGGGTTACAGTGAGAAAAAAATCAGTTGCAAAACAGTTGAAAATCCAATACAATAGAATAGTAACCATTTTTATAGAATGTTAACAGTCGGGGGTGCAAAGATGCGGAATCTTTTTTGCATCCCTTTTTTGAAAGGTGTGCGTATATGACTACAGTGAAATCTCTGTCCAGAGAGATGAAATTCTTTCTTCTGGCACTGATTCCGATCTATTTCATTTCAGTGGGGCTGATTATACAGCCGTTTGACTCCATTGTGACTGGTATCTATGAAATCATAAGGGAACCGGATTTTCTGATCACCGATTATATTGCGGTCGGCGGCATGGGAGCCGCGTTTGTCAATGCCGGGATGATGGCGCTTATCAGCATCTACTTTGTCTATAGTCTTGGGATGGAGATGGACGGGCATACGATCACGTCTTGCTGTCTGATGTTTGGATTCTCTTTGTTCGGAAAAAATCTGATGAATATCTGGGCGATTTTTCTGGGTGTATTTCTCTATGCAAAATATCATAAAATGCACTTATCCAACTATATTTATGTCGGCATCTACGGAACGAGCCTGTCTCCGATCATCACACAGCTGATGCACGTGGTGGAGCTGCCGATCTGGCAGCGCTTCTGTGTGACGATTCTGGTGGGAATCTGTATCGGATTCGTGCTTCCACCGCTCGCGACGCATTCCCACTATGCCCATAAGGGATATTCCCTTTATAATGTGGGATTTGCCTCTGGCATCATTGCGACGGTCCTGGTCTCCACGTTTAAGTCCTTTGGAATTGAGACGGAGGCGCGTCTTATCTGGTCCTCCGGCAATGATGCGATGCTTTTAGGGCTGCTATTTGTCTTGTTTGCAGGCATGTCGGTGGTGGCAGTGCTGTGGCGCGGAAAAGATACGCTTTTAGGGTATGAAAAACTCCTTGCGACAACGGGAATCGGCGGTACCGATTACCTGCTGGAATTGGGCGGTGCGGTGACGCTTCTCAACATGGGACTCAATGGTCTGTTTGCGACCTTCTTTGTGCTGGCAGTCGGCGGAAACCTAAATGGACCGACGATCGGCGGAATCTTTACCATCGTTGGATTCAGTGCGACTGGAAAACATTTGCGGAATATTTTCCCGATCATGGCGGGCGTCTGCATTGCGAGTACCGTCCGGGCGTGGGATATCACGAATCCGTCGGCACTTCTGGCGCTGCTCTTTTCCACGACGCTGGCGCCGATCGCCGGAGAGTTTGGAATTTTATGCGGCGTGTTAGCTGGTTTTCTGCACGCGTCGGTGGCGCTCAATGTTGGGATCGTGTATGGGGGCATGAACCTCTATAACAATGGATTTGCGGGCGGTATCGTCGCGATGTTCCTGGTGCCGGTGATCCAGTCGATCCGCGACCGGAGGGCGCGGGCGAAGGGAGATCTGTCGCTGTAAGATTTCTTCTTTTTAATGGAATCTTAACACGAAAGAGGCGTAGAGATATTGTATCATTATAAAAACACCACATTTATGATACCTATTAAACATAGAAAGGAATGATACATATTTCAACTTCATTTGCGCTTCTGGTCGTAGCGATTATTATTCTTGTCTGCATCGCGGGAAGCCGTCTTTCGGGGCGGCTGGGGGTGCCGACGTTGTTTATTTTTATTATGCTGGGAATGCTGTTTGGATCGGACGGTATTTTTAAGATTCCATTCGGCAATTTTGCACTGGCGGAACAGGTCTGCTCGGTGGCACTGATTTTTATCATGTTTTACGGCGGGTTCGGCACGCGCTGGAGTGAGGCGAAGCCGGTCGCGGGGCGGTCGATTTTGTTATCCTCGGTGGGTGTAGTGCTGACGGCGCTTTTGACCGGGCTGTTCTGTCATCTGGTGCTTAAGATGGCACTGATGGAAGGAATGCTTCTCGGCGCAGTCCTTGGATCGACCGATGCGGCATCCGTGTTCTCGATCCTGCGTTCGCGCAAGCTGAACCTCAAATACGGCACGGCATCCATGCTGGAGTTAGAGAGCGGAAGCAACGACCCGTTTGCGTACATGATGACGGTGATTCTGCTGTCTGCGATGACGGGGAGTGTGAGCGGAGGTTCGGCGGTTCTGCTTTTGATCCGCCAGCTCGCATTTGGGCTTTTGACCGGCGCGGCGGTCGCGTGGCTGGTGACATGGCTTTTAAAGCGGTATGCCTTTTATGGCGAGGGATTTGACACGATCTTTGTCTTTGCGGCGGCAATCATTTCCTACGCGTTTGCATCCCAGATTGGCGGAAATGGCTACTTAAGCGTGTATTTGACCGGTATTATCCTCGGAAATCAGGAGCTGAAGAACCAGAAAGCGCTGGTTGGCTTCTTTGATGCGTTTACCGGCATGATGCAGATGCTTCTGTTTTTCCTACTGGGACTTCTGGCGTTTCCCTCGCAGATGCCGTCGATCGTGCTTCCGGCGATCGCAATCGCATTGTTTTTAACATTTGTGGCTCGTCCGGCGGCGGTTGGCTTGCTGCTCGCACCGTCGAAACCGCCGATCGGGCAGTATCTGGTTATTTCCTGGGCGGGTCTGCGCGGTGCGGCGTCAATCGTATTTGCGATCATGGCGACGCTCAGTGAGGGATATATGAAATATGATATATTCCACATCGTGTTCTGCGTTGTTTTATTTTCCATCATTTTTCAAGGTTCGCTGCTTCCGAAGGTGGCAGAAAAATGTGACATGATCGACAACTCGACCGATGTCATGCGGACGTTCTCGGACTATACGGGTGATATGCAGATTCAGTTCGTGCAGCTTCCGATCGGGGACAATCATCCGTGGAAAAACCGTAAAATCTGTGAGATCGAGATGCTTCCGGGTATGTTAATCACAGTGATCCGGCGCGGCGCGCAGACGATTGTGCCCAAAGGGCAGACTGTAATTCAGGAAGGGGATACCGTCGTCTTGGGTGCAGAGGGCTTTACGGACAGCCAGGGAATCCTTTTAAAAGAGATTCTGATGACACCAGATCACCGCTGGTGTGGTAAGAAGATCGCGGAGGCGCGTTTCTATAAAAATACGATCATTGTGATGATAAAGCGGGGCAGCCAGATCATCATTCCAGACGGCGGTACGCAGATACTGGAAGGCGACCGGGTGGTTGTATACTCGCAGAAACTGCCGCAGGTGGAAGGGCGTGTGAAACACGAAAGCGGATCGGTCGTATCGGCTGCTGTTCACAAATAAGCACGTTTGCGTGAACAGTAACGTGGATTCATCGTTACTGTTCACGGGTAGGCACTTTTGGAACCGAAAGTGCCGTAAGAAAACGTGGTGGCAGCAGGAATTTGCCGTATTTGAATGCGAAGCCACGGCAAATTCCGTTACTGGGCACGCATGCGTGAACAGTAACGATTCATCGCAGGAACATGGGAATTTCAGGCAATACTTGCAGTTTGTTGAATTTTAAACTATACTAAAACAACAACGGTTTGCCGGAGGAAAAGAGTATGCAGCAGGGAAATACGAAGGAACGGATTGTAGAGGCTTATATCGAGCTGGAGTCGGAAAGACCGGTCGAGAAGATCACGGTTACGGCGCTGGTTGAGCGGAGCCGGATCACAAGAAAAACATTTTATTATTACTTTAAAGATATATATGATTTGATGGAATACCGGATGGAACGCGAGATGAAGCGCATCATGGAAGAGACGATGAGCCAGCCAGATCCGGAGAAGGCGCTGACACAGCTGTATATGTATATCATGGAAAACCAGAAGCATATCCGGGCATTGTCCGAGTCGGTACAGTTCATGGCGCTGCGCCGTCAGATGGGAGAAAAGGTGTACCAGTATTTTTATAACCATCTGGAGCGGATTGGTATGTTTAAGAACCTGACGATGCCGGAGGCGGCGATGGCGGTGCAGATCATCATTTTCTCGGTTATGGGAGTTGCGTTTGACGCGCCGTTTAAGGATGAGGCGGATGTGAAGGAGCGCGTCGCCACGTTCATGAGCGTGATCCGCAAATGCACCGGGCGTGACCCTATGCAGGTCCGTTAGGAAAGCAGGTTTCCGGCAGTTTTGAGAATTATTGTAACTGTTCAGTAGGTCTGCGCGTGACTGTGAAGGTACTGAACAGTTACGAATTATTATCAATTAGAAAATGGAACAAGGAAACGCAGGAGGAATCAGCGGTATTTGGTTGGTTTTTTCTGCGTTTTTGCTGTCATGTACCCGGAAAAAACGGTCAGCGGCAGGAGAATTCGGGTGCCATGAAAAAAAGATGAACATGGATAGATACATTTTGGCGAATTTGTGTACACACCTGTCCGAACTTGGGAGTGGCAAAGTGTATACGAGATGAGTAAAATATAGACTGAGAAAAATTTTTACCAAGAACAAGCATAGATGGAGGAAATTATGAAAAAAAGAGGAAAGATTCTGGCGCTGGCTGCGATTGTAGTTGTTGGCGCTGTCGTTTTGTCCCGATGCGGTCATAAGAATACGGCGGTGGAATATGAATCCCGTCCAACCGTAAGAGTAGAAAATCCGGTTCGTCAGGACATCAGCTTGTACACGGATCTGACCGGACTGGTAGAGCCGCAGTCCCGCGCGAGCGTCATGCCGAAGATGAGCGGCGAGGTGCTGGAGGTTTACTTCCAGGCGGGTGATACGGTCCAGGCAGGGCAGGCGCTGTGCAAGATCGATTCCGACGCGTTGACAGCGTTAAAGCTACAGGTGGATGCGGCTTCCGTTGCCTTAAAGAATGCGGACAGCAATTTAAGCCGTACCCAGGCGCTCTTTGCTGATGGTTTTGTCTCCCAGGAGGCGATGGAGCAGGCACAAAACAGCGCACAGAATGCGAAGATTTCCTATGAATCTGCGAAGAACCAGTACGATCTGCAGGTGAAATACACGACCGTGACGGCGCCGATCGACGGTGTGATCGAGTCCCGGAGCGTCGAGCCGCATGATCATGTATCTCCGGCAGGCGAGATCTGCACGATCTCCGGTGCCAGCCAGTTACAGGTTAAATTCGGCATCACCGAGAAGATCCACCAGACGATGGAGTTGGGCGACAGCGTGACGCTGGAGAAAAATGGTGCGGATTACACCGGTACTGTAACCGAAATCGGATCTATGGTCAACGAGAGCAGCGGCCTTTATGACGCGCGTGCGATGGTGCCGGATGCAGCAGGTCTTACGAATGGTTCTCGCGTAAAAATGACGGTTATCATGGACCATGTCAGCCAGGTGCTGACCGTTCCGGTCGATGCAGTCAGCTATGACAACGGTGCCCCGTTTGTATATCTCTATGAGGATGGAAAAGCGGAGAAGACCGAGATCGAAGCAGGTATCTATGACGATGAAAATATGGAAGTAAAATCGGGTCTGACGAGTGACAGCCAGGTCATCGTGAGCTGGAGCAACGAGCTGGTGGATCAGGGAGAAGTCCTGTTAGCACAGGATACCGATGGCGCGCAGACAGACGGAAACAATGAGACAGCAGCGGAGACGACAGAGGCAGGTGACAAAGAATGATTCGACTGACAAAACTCGCACTGCGGCGTCCGGTTACCATCATTCTCTGTCTGATTACCATCGCGTACTTCGGCCTTCAGTCCGTCATGGGCATGAAGCTGGAACTGACGCCAGAGATGGAGATGCCGATGTTAATCATCGCTACGGTGTATCCGGGAGCCAGCCCGGAGGACGTAACCGATCTGGTTACCAAGAAAGAAGAAGATGCGATCACATCATTGGACTCGGTCGATAAGGTACAGTCCATTTCCCGTGAAAATGTATCGATCGTCATTGTCCAGTATGAGTACGGTACCAACATGGATACCGCATACATTAACCTGAAAAAGGCGATAGATGGCATTCAGAGCGATCTGCCGGACGATGCCAACGATCCGAATATCATGGAGCTGGATATCAACTCGATGGCGACGGTTACGCTGGCAGTCAGCGGCGACGCTGATCAGAACCTTTATACATATGTAGATGACAAAATTGTTCCTGAGTTTGAGAAATTAAGCTCGGTCGGCGAGGTTTCGATTGCCGGCGGTCAGGATAGCTACACCCGCGTGGAACTGATTCCGGAAAAACTGGCACAGTACCACCTGAATATGAATACGGTTGCACAGTTAGTCGGTGCCGCCGATTTCACGATCCCGGCGGGCGATGTCCGGGTTGGAAAACAGGATCTCGACGTCAGTGTCGGCAACGAATTTAAGAGCACGGAAAGTCTGAAAAATGTCGTACTTCCGCTGGCAAACGGTGAGACGATCCATCTTTCTGATATCGCAAATGTCTATGAGGCGCTGGAGGATGCAAGCTCGATCGGACGTTACAATGGCGAAGATGTTATCTCCCTGGGAATCAAAAAACAGCAGAGTTCCACCGCGATCGAGGTTTCCAACCAGGTAACCAAGAAGGTGCAGGAAATTGAAAAGCAGTATCCGGGTCTTAAAATCACCGTGGTAGATGATGCCAGTGACACGCTGAAACAGTCTTTAAGCAGCGTAATCCAGACCCTGATCCTGGCGATCATCCTGTCCATGATCATTCTGTTCTTATTCTATGGCGATTTGCGTGCGTCGGTCATCGTAGGTACGTCCATTCCGATCTCCGTTGTATTGGCGATCATTTGTATGGCGGCGATGGGATTCTCAATGAATATTATTTCCCTGACGTCGCTCGTTCTCGGTGTAGGTATGATGGTTGATAACTCGATCAACGTCCTCGACGGATGTTTCCGGGCAAAGGAAAAACTGGATTTCTATGATGCGGCGCTGGAAGGTACGCGCACGATGATCGGCTCGATCACCGGCGGTACGCTGACAACCTGTGTTGTATTTATTCCGCTTCTGATGTTAAATGGTATGTCTGGACAGCTCTTTACACAGCTCGGGTACACGATCATTTTCTGTATGACGGCTTCCTTATTCTCAGCAGTCATCATCGTGCCGCTCTGCTATATGTTCTGGCATCCGGTTGAGAAGGATCATGCGCCGGCAGGACGTATAATCAAAGGCATCCAGGGCTGGTATCGCAAGCATATGCCGCATGTCATCAAGCGCTATGCGCTTGTATTCGGAACGACTGCAGTGCTGGTTGTCCTGTCCATCCTCATGGCGTCCAGACTGAACCTGGAGCTGATGTCTTCGATCGATGAAGGTATCGTCACGATGACGATCAAGACGAAACCGGGTTATTCGGTATCGGCGATCCGTGACACTGTGCTCGATCTGGAAAATATGGTAGAGACAGACGAGGATGTGGATCATTACCTGATGACATATGGAAACAGTGGTGTCAGCATGACTTCCGGAAGTGATGTGACGCTGAATGCCTACTTAAAAGATAAGAGAAAACTTTCCACGGACGAGGTTATCGAGAAGTGGAGATATGCGACACAGAACTACGTTGATGCGACCATTACCTTGGAACAGGGCAGCAGCAGTATGAGCAGCAGCATGAGCAGCGGTGATTCAATTGAGGTGGATCTGCAGAGTACCGATTACGACACCCTAAAGAAGGCAGCGGATGATCTGGTAACTGAGCTTCGCAAGCGCGAGGATGTTATGCAGGTACATTCTTCTGTTGAGAATGCGGCGCCGGTTATCAAGGTAAATGTGGATCCGGTTAAGGCAGAGGCAGAGGGACTGACCCCGGCCAGCATCGGTTCGATGGTATACAGTAATTTAAGCGGTGTGAAAGCGGCGACGATCTCCGTCAACGGCAATGATCAGGACGTGAAGGTAGAATTTGCGCCGGATCGCTACGATTCCATCGCGAAACTGCAGGGCATGATGATCACGACGGCGACGGGTAATACGCTTCCGCTGGAGGATCTGGCAGAGATCTACTACCAGGATAGCCCACAGGAGATTTCACGAAAAGAGAAACAGTACCAGGTATCGATCACGATGCAGGCACAGGCAGATTATAAGAAGACGGCTGAAAAAGATGTCAAGAGCTTCGTGCAGAACTGGGAATTCCCGTACGGCGTTGAGATGGCGACCAATAGCCTGGATGAGTCGATGGGCGAGGAGCTTTCCGCGTTGGGAATGGCGCTTGTCACAGCGATCTTTCTGATTTTCATTGTCATGGCGATCCAGTTTGAGTCCCCGAAATTCTCCCTGATGGTTATGGCAACGATCCCGTTCAGTTTGATCGGTTCCTTTGGATTCCTGTTTCTGGCGGACTGCCCGATCAGTATGAACTCCATGCTTGGTTTCCTGATGCTGGTCGGTACGGTTGTAAACAACGGTATTTTGTATGTGGATACGGTCAACCAGCTACGGATGGAGATGCCGTTAGACGAGGCGCTGGTAGAGGCAGGTGCGATCCGTGTACGCCCAATCTGCATGACGACACTGACGACCATCATTGCGATGATCCCGAACTGTCTGGCATTTGGTAAGGCGGGCAAGATGATGCAGGGCTTAGCGCTTGTAAACGTCGGCGGTCTGGTTGCGGCGACGATCCTGACGCTGGTACTGCTTCCGTCCTTCTACCGAGTGGTTTATAACATGGGAAAAGGCAAAGAAGATGAGTATGATAAGCTGGACTGCGACTAAGGAAAAGCAGGTTAAGCAGTGAATCTGTCAGGCGGCGGACCCGGGGCGGGGAAGCTGCCTGTACTGATAGAAAAAGGGGGAGAAGAAGATGCCGTCGGAACGATTTAAGCGGTTGCCGGAGGAAAAACAGAAGAAAATCCGGGACGCGTGTATGGCTGAATATACGCGGACAACGATAGAAAAAGCATCGCTCAACCGTATGATAGAAGATGCCGGGATCTCCCGGGGCAGTTTTTATACGTATTTTGACAGTAAATGGGATGTTTTAGGATATCTGTGTGAGAGTTTTATCAATGAATTTTATGAGTGCGGCGTGCGCTGCCTTGAAGAGGCGCAGGGGGACATCTGGGAGATGTTAGGGCAGTTTTTAAACGGTTCGCTTGCCCTGTGCCGCGATGAGAGACGCACCGATTTCATCCGCAACATCATGGAGTGCAGCAGCCGTGAGGCGCTGCTCTTTGATATATTCAGCTCCGATCTGGACAGTCCACGCGCCGTGCGTGGACAGAAGCTGGAACGCGCCGCTTATGAGGCGTGCGTGGGAAAATCCCTGCGGAAGATGGGCTGGGAGGAATATATGAGCTTTTTCCGCATGGCGATGATGTCGATCGCGATGGAGATCAAGAGCTTTCACGACGGAGTCCCGGAAAACCGTATCCGGGAACGGTTTGTCCTGACACTCGGTATCCTGAAACGGGGCGCTGGGATAGAATCGGGAGCGGGCGCGCAGAGCGCCGAAAGGAAATGAAGATGAGTAAGATGAAGAAAAACAGGAAGAAACTGTTTGCCATTCTTTTACAGGCGGCGTTAGTCAGCACAGCTATGACGATGCCGGCATATGCGGCTAAAACACCGGGGATCGGCTCAGATGCGCGGATCGGTGACGATGCGACCGGTCCGGTGCTGACGGGCGGCAATACCGAGATGGAGGAGGAGACTTCCCCGTACACCAAAGAGCAGCTTGAGGACGGGACGCTGGAGTACGGTGAGATCGCATGGCGGATCGAGGGCTACAACAGCACGTATTTAAACCTGCGTTCCCAGCTCTACAGCCAGGCGACCAGCCAGTCGGCGGGAACTGCCCTGGCGGCTGAGGCAAGCGCCCTCATGGAAGATGCGATGGACCTGAAGTCCGACGATATGGATGCGGAGACGAGAGAGCTGTTTGAGGGCTACAAGGCGGCAGCGAGAGAGTTGCGCAAACAGGGGGCAAAGCTTACGAACAAGGAGCTTTCCGGCACCTACGCCCGGACCCTGCGCCAGACGAAGAATAAGTTAGTCAAGGCGGTGCAGAACCTGCTCATCCAGTATGAGGAACTGCTCCCGCAGGTGGAGACAGCGAAAAAGAATGTGGAGATGTGCCAGGTAAATGCGGATGCCGCACAGAAGATGCAGGCGCTCGGCCGTGCTTCCGCGCAGGAGGTTCTGACGGCGCAGAAGGCGCTGCAGCAGGCCAATTCCAGCGCCCAACAGGCAGAAAACGGGGCATTGCAGCTCAAACAGAATATTTTAATGCTACTTGGATTTGACGCGGATGCGCCGGTAACCTTTGCGGATGTGCCGGTTCCGGATGCGTCCCGGATCGCGGCAATGGATCTGGGTACCGATACACAGGCGGCAGTCAGTGCGAATTATGATCTGATGTCGGTACGTGCAAATAAGGCAACGGGTTCTTCCAACCGTACGGTCAAAAAAAGAAACGTTGCTTATACCGAGGATTCGGTGGCGATCACAATCCAGAACCTCTATGCGGCGGTAGTATCCAAGAAGCAGGCGTATGACAGTGCAGCAGCCGGATATCAGGCGGCCGCGCAGAGTTACGAGGCGGCAAAGCGCCAGAACGCACTGGGAATGCTCTCAAGAGCCAATTATTTGGGGCTTGAGTGTTCCTGGCTCAGCAGCGTGGCATCGTATAAGACCGCCGAGCTGGAATATACCAAAGCGGTGGAAAATTATGAGTGGGCAGTTAGAGGCCTGATTGTAAGCAAGTAGTTCGTCAGGAATTTGCCGTATTTAAATGCGAAGCCACGGCAAATTCCGTTACTGGACACGTATGCGTGAACCGTAACGTGAATGGGAACAGAAAGGAAGTAGGAACCGGAAATGAAACATAGAAGAAGGAAAACGGCGCTTCTGAGCGCAGCGGCAGCAGCGGTTCTGGTATTGCAGGGATCATTTGCGGCGCTGGCTGCCAGCCCGCAGTTCGCCTACGATGCGGATACATGGGCGAAGCTTCAGGACAATGTGATGGAATACAGCGAGCTGCCGTATCTGGTACAGGAGTACAACCCGACGTATTTAAACAACCAGACAACCTATCAGGCAGGACGCGATACAAAGAATGCGAAGGAAGTGCAGGATAAGCAGTACAATCAGGCAAATGACCTGTATGACAGCGCGGATAACCTGCGGGATCAGGCAGACCAGATTGAGGATTATCTGGCAGTGCCGGGCATGGCAAGTGCGTATGCCAGCCTGATGTCTGCATCGGTGATGGTCGAGCAGAATGCATTAAAAACGCAGCAGTCGGCCGATGCCTCCTACCGTGACAGCGAGATGGACCGTCTGGACTATATGAACAGCCAGGATGCGGTCGTGGTACAGGTAGAGGCAGCGTTTGCGGCGTATAATCAGGTCAAAAAGACAATTCCGCTGATGGAGAAATCGCTGGAACTGCAGGAACTGACACTGCAGATGACTCAGAAACGCCAGCAGCTCGGTCAGGCGACCCAGATTGATGTGTTAAATGCACAGAAATCGCTGCAGTCGCTTCAATCCACATTGACACAGACGAAAGCGGGGCTTCAGACCCAGCACCAGCAGCTCTGCGTCCAGACCGGCTGGACCTATGACGCGGAACCGGATATCCAGGATCTGCCGCAGGCGGATCTTGGACGGATCGCGGCAATGAACCTGGCGGCGGACACACAGACGGCGCTCCAACAGAACCTGTCCTTACAGTCCAATAAGCGCGGCTATGCCAATATGGCAGAAGGTTCAGCTGATAAGAAAAACATGGACCGCACCATCAAGAACCAGGAGCAGACGATCCGCTCCAGTATGCAGACACTCTACAACGACATCATGCAGAAGCAGACAGCCCTGCAGCTTGCCGATGCGTCTCTGGCAGCAGAGACGCAGGCGATGAATGCGATGCAGAAGAAGCTGGAGCTTGGCATGACGACCCAGATGGAGTACAAGAGCGAGGAAGTCTCCGTACTGGAAAAGCAGATCGATAAGGAGACAGCTAACATGAACCTGCAGCAGGCGATCGAGACGTATGAGTGGGCGCTGAAAGGTTACATGAAGTAGGGACAGAAGTTAAGTTTCTGGCACTTCCTCTGCGCGGGGGTTAACGTGGCGCTGGAGGAGCTGTGTATATCGAAAATGATATAATAAAATATTTATAAAACAAGAGGCAAAAAGCGGCGTTTTCTTTCGAATCGCCGCTTTTTTTGGGGAAAAAATAGGTGCATATTGTATGGATTTAACAAAAAATAGCCACAAACTACAGAATACTACCGATTCGGACTGGAAAATACTGGGTTAATAAAAAAATACTTTTGACAATTAACGCAGCATATGAGAAAATAAAAAAGATACTTTCAGTAAGGAGAGAAAATAAGATATGAACAAATCACAACAAAACAAAATCAAGTGGTATATGCTTTCCTTTATGTGTTTCTCCACCCTCTGGGGATTTGGAAACGTTTTAAATGGTTTCGTATACTTCAATGGAACACAGGTTATCTTCTCCTGGATTCTGATGTTCGCACTGTACTTTGTACCGTACGCACTGATGGTCGGAGAGCTTGGTTCCGCATTTAAGAATTCGGGCGGCGGTGTCAGCTCCTGGATTCATGAGACAACCGGCGCGAAGGCTGCATACTACGCAGGTTGGACCTACTGGGCTTGCCATGTCACCTACATCGCATCGAAGGGATCCGGCGGTCTGAAAGCGCTGAGTTGGATGATTTTCCAGAACGCAGAGAAGTATGCGTCCTTTAACACGAAAGCGGTTCAGTTAGTTACCTTTGCGGTACTGCTGTTCTTCTGCTGGGTTGCAAGCCGCGGCTTAAACCCGTTAAAGAAACTGGCTACCCTGGCGGGAACCAGTATGTTTGTCATGAGTATCCTGTACATTCTGCTGATGTTTGCTGCACCGGTCATCAATCCGAACGGTGGTTACCTGTCGGTGGATTTCAGCTTGAAAAACCTGATTCCGCATTTTGATTGGAAGTATTTCAGCAGCTTGTCCATCCTTGTATTTGCAGTCGGCGGCTGTGAGAAGATCTCCCCATATGTAAACAAGGTAGAGGATCCGTCCAAGGGATTCCCGAAGAGTATGATTTTTGCAGCGATCATGGTAATCGTCTGCGCGATCTTCGGTACAATCGCGATGGGTATGATGTTCGATGTATCCTTGGTTGAGGCTAATTTTGACTCTTACAATGCGAATGGACAGTACTGGGCATTCCAGAAACTGGGTGAGTATTACGGCGTTGGAAACCTGATTATGATCATTTATGCAGCCTGCAACGCGATCGGCCAGTTCTCGACGCTGGTAGTCAGCATCGATGCACCGCTTCGTATGCTGCTTGACAACGAGGATGCGCGTCAGTTCATCCCGACCAAGCTCTTAAAGAAAAACAAATTTGGCGCTTACGTCAATGGTATCTGGATGGTAGTCATCCTGTCCGGTTCCATCATTCTGGCTCAGGTTCTGGTTCCGAATGCGGATACGGTTCTGCGCCAGCTGACACAGCTTAATTCGGTTACCATGCCGATGCGTTATCTGTGGGTATTCTTTGCGTACTTCATGCTTCGCAAACATTCAGATAAGTTTGAGCGCGAGTATCGTTTTGTGAAGAACAACGGAGTGGCACTGGGCTTTGGCGCATGGTGCTTTATCCTGACCGCAGCCTGCTGCTTATTAGGTATGTACAAACAGGGTGATCTGTACACAACCATGCTGAATGTCATCACACCAGTCGTTCTGGTAGCACTGGGACTGATTTTACCGGCGATTAAGAAGAGAGAAGGGAAGTCTGCATGATGAATGCTGCGAAGGAATTATTGACTTTTATTGAGAACAGCCCGAGTATGTTTCATTCGATTGAGACGATCAAGGGAATGCTGGAAGAGGCAGGTTTTACCTATCTGCCGGAGAGAACCCGCTGGGACGTGAAACAGGGCGGAACGTATTACACGATCCGCAACCATTCCAGTATCATTGCGTTCCGTGTCGGAAAGGAACTGGGCGATTACCATTTCCAGATGTGCGCCTCCCACAGTGATTCACCGACTTACAAGATCAAGAGTGTGCCGGAGTTAAATGGTCCGGGCGAGTATCTGCGCCTCGATGTGGAAGCATACGGCGGCATGATCGACAACACCTGGTTTGACCGCCCTCTGACCGTTGCAGGCCGTGTGCTGGTAAAAGACGGTCAGGGCGTGAGCGCGAGACTTCTGTACATCGATAAAGACCTGCTCATCATTCCGAACGTAGCGATTCATTTCAACCGTGAGGTGAACAATGGATACAAATACAACCGTCAGGTTGATTTATGCCCGCTGTTCTCCGCTGGTGAGCTGAAAAAAGGCGCGTTTGACGCGATGATTGCGAAAGAGCTTGGTGTGGCAGCGGAGGATATTTTAGGAAAGGATCTCTTCCTTGTAAACCGCCAGCCGGGTACGATCTGGGGGTATGCGGACGAGTTCATTTCCAGTCCGAAACTGGACGACTTACAGTGCGCTTACGTTTCCCTGAAAGCATTCCTGGAGGCGAAGAATGAGCGCGATGTCAGCGTATACTGCTGCTTCGACAATGAGGAAGTTGGTTCCAATACGAAGCAGGGTGCGATGTCCACCTTCTTACAGGATGTCCTGCACCGCATCAACGGTGCGCTTGGCAAGACGCCGGAGGACTACTATCAGGCAGTTGCCGGTTCTTTCCTCGTAAGCTGTGACAACGCACACGCCGTTCACCCGAACCACGGGGAGAAGACGGATGCGGTCAACTGCTCCTGGATGAACAAGGGTATCGTCATCAAGGAGAGTGCGAACCAGAAATACACCACGGACGCATTCAGCCGTGCGGTATTTACGAATGTCTGCAATGAGGCAGGTGTTCCGGTTCAGGCATTTGCAAACCGCAGCGACAGCGCAGGCGGTTCCACACTGGGCAATCTGTCCAATACACAGGTCAGCGTCCATGCGGTAGATATCGGTCTTCCGCAGCTTGGTATGCACTCCTGCTACGAGACAGCCGGTGTGAAGGATGTGGAGTATGCAATCAGTGCTCTGACCAAATTCTATCAGACCAATCTTCAGATTGAAGGCGCTGAGAGCGCAATGTTTGAATAGTTTTAGGATTGCGAAAGTGCGAAGCACATAGCAATCCGGTATCAAAATATAGTAAAAGCTCCGGAATCACAAAACTCCGGGGCTTTTACTATATTTTTATATCTAAATGACGACAGACTTGAATTCAGACTATAGCCGGTATAATGACGATTTATTACTTTATAAAATAATATGATTTTATTTTGTTTGATTTGCGTGATAAAATCAAGAAAAGAAACGTAATTTCGTGAGTAAGTATGAAAATGAAAGGAGAAAAGGATCGAATATTTGGATTAAATTGAAAAAAAGTAAGTTTAAAAAGGAGGACATATGTTAAAGCTAGGAATTATTCAATTATCTATCCAGGAAGGAAATATCGAAAAAAACTGTGCTCATATAGAAGAACTTGTTAGAAACCATTCTTCTGACGACATAGATCTTCTTTGCTTTCCGGAACTTTGTATCAGCGGATACAATTTTGAAAAGGCCATAATTTCAGATAGGGAAGCACTTTTTTTCTCAGAGCTTGCCAGTAAATATAAGATAGCAATCATGGCCGGAATTAATAAAAAAGAGGGAAACCAGCATTATGATGTTGCCTGTATTTGGGATGGAACAGGAACACTTTTGGGAGAGTACAAAAAAATTCATTTATGGGATAAGGAAAATGATTTTTTTGCGAAAGGAGAAGAGCTGGTTACGGTTTCGTTTAAAGGCTGGACAATTGGATTGTTAATTTGTGCAGATTTTGGATTCTCAGAATTGGCAAAATCTTTAGCATTAAAAAAGAACGCAGATGTGATTATGTATCCGAGCGCGTGGAATCCGGGTTGGGATTACCTGTTTTCCGGATGCAGCAGTATAAGAGCAGCAGAAAACCAGGTTTATACGGTTGGATTAAACAGGGCATCCGGGGACGTGGAGTATTGTGGTAATACAACTGTTTCGAATCCGGATGGAACAACGCTTGCCAGATTATGCACATCAGAAGAATCCTACACACGTGTTGTGCTCAAAAAGGAATGTTTGGAGAAAGCGAAAGAAACCATCCCGTGGAGATTAATGAGACGTGAAGAAGTTTATAACAAAATATAGGAAGACTAACTATTAAAAGTCAAGCCTTAAAATGATATTTTTTGAATAAAATACA